>DAOTTR010000314.1:0-6718 GCA_034437715.1 Caldilineaceae bacterium | reverse complement strand
TGGATTTGCCGAATTAACTTCTTACTAAATAGACGGTGATTTCTGTAAAATGGCCGCTTCTGGCCGTAGAATTTCAGTACAATTGCGCAGTGCTGACAGGCATTTGCAAGCTTTTTATGCCTATTTTTATGCTATAGTAGAACGTGTAGGCGATAGGTTGTGTATGGTGATTTCTCCTTTGGTTGATTTCTGGTAGGTGTGCTGCCAGGAACAAAAAACCCAGTCCATTTGGACTGGGTTTTTTGTTCCTCTCCATCTAAGGCCCGATAAGTAACAATAGAAATTGTAAGTCTATTGAAAGCTTGTCTGTCGAAAAACGCTGATATACTAAGGACAGATGTTGTTATTCAGCATTTTGGCCCACTTAGCTTACCAAAAACCAGATTCTCCTTTCTGTGGCTACGTATGAAGCGACCCGGCGTCATTGCCGGGTCGCTTCATTTCTGTGAACTTTATTGGTTTCTCCACTCCTTTTCCTTTTCCCCTCTTTCTTTGTAGATAGCATATGTAGATCGTATATTCGGCTTGCTTTGCAACCAAAGTAGAATCGTAGCGTACCATTCTATCTATGATATAGTTATCGTTAGCGATATCTCGGGATATAGGCTCTAGCATGTTTTCTAGCGCATACAACTAGCGCTACCTCTCTGCACGACGAAAAGGAACCTCCAATGAACCAACCAATGATCCAGGCTCGCCAGGTTCATAAAACCTTCCAAGCTGGCAAAATTGAAGTCCATGCCTTGCGCGGAATCGATCTAACTGTTGCACCCGGCGAGATGGTGGCGATCATGGGCCCATCTGGTTGTGGTAAGACGACATTGCTCAACTGTTTATCGGGCTTGGATGACTTTGATGCGGGCGAAGTCGAGATTGAAGGCGTCAACTTGCGCGCCATGAACGATCGGGCGCGTACCGCCTATCGCGCGCAACGGATGGGCTTCATTTTTCAGACCTTTAACTTGCTGCCCGTGATTACGGCTATCGAAAACGTAGAACTACCCTTGTTGGTCAGCGGTGTACGCCCTGCCGAGGCCCGCCGCCGTTCCACTGCTGCATTGGCACAGGTGGGGCTGGCCGACCGTGCGCATCATCGCCCTGCCGAGCTGTCGGGTGGGCAGCGCCAACGGGTGACGATTGCCCGCGCGCTCGTCAACCAACCGGCCATCGTCTGGGCCGATGAGCCGACGGGCAATCTGGACAGCAAGACCGCCGGTGATGTGTTGACGCTGATGCAGCGCTTAAACAAGGAAAAAGGCCAGACCTTTGTCATTGTGACCCATGATGCGGCGATTGGCGCGCTGTGTGATCGCGTAGTCTATATGCAAGACGGGTTGATCGTGGCGGATGGCAATGAAGCACAAGCTACACCTACCGCGCCAGCCGGTCAGGAGGTGCTTGCATGAACCTGCTCAACAATTTAAGTACCAACACGGCCATTGCTTTGACGGCGGCCGTCGTCCTTATTCTGCTTTATTTGGTCCTGCTCTGGCTGCGCAACCCGGTCTTGATCAAGCTGGGGATACGCAATATTCCGCGGCGGCCAACCCAGTCCGTGTTGATTGTGATCGGGCTGGCCCTCAGTACCATTATCATTGTCAGCGCGCTCAGCACGGGTGACACGCTCACCTATTCACTACGCCGTCAAGCGGTGGCGGCCTATGGCGAAGTCGATGAGATCCTGGCTCCCCCCTTGCTCTCGCTCTTTGTCAGCTTGTCCGACAATCAAGATTTTGGCGATGAGACGACAACTGATCCCGATGCACCGCCCGTTGAAGTGAGTGAGAGTCAGCAGGTGCTGGAGAATCTAACCTCCGGCGGCTTGACTAGCGTATTGACAATTCTCGAAGGGGGCTTGCCCGGCATCACCACCGCGCGCTATGAACAACTGCGCGCCGAAGCTGCCGCCGATCCGCTTATCGACCGGGTTGCTGCTTCGATTCTTTTTCCTACCATTATTCGCAATACTACCACCGGCCAAGGCGAGCCGCTGGGCTTTATCTTTGCTGTGGACAATGACTATGATCAGAGCTTTGGGCTGACCAACATCGAAGGCGAGCCCGTGGTCATGGAGAGCCTGAAACCGGGGGTCGGCAACATTTTTGCCCAAGCCTCCAACTTGTTTGGCTTGGCGGGCGAGTTGGCGCGCCAGGCTGGCTTGGATCTGAATATTTCCGATGTCGCCCTTGCCACCGCGTCGATTGGCGAGATCCTGACCACCGCGCAAACGTCTGTCGAAAATGGCAATCTGGATCTGGCACAAATCAGCATTCCGCTGGAAACCATCGAACAACTGGGCGTCGATACCACAGCCTTGCGCGAGCAGGGGCTTAGCGCGTTGAGTCTTGCATCATTGGGCATTACGACCGATACGCTGCAAAGCATGGGGATCACGACGACGACCCTCAATTTGGATACGCTGACGCTAAATAATCTGGCATTGGGGGCAACGACACTTGGTACAACCACGCCCATCACGGCAACAACCGTGGCGACGCCATCTGCTGCCACAGCTACGGCAACGCCTTTTGTATCGCCACTGACGACTACCCTGGCTTCAACCGCGACCGGCGCACCCACCGCAACCGCAGCTAGCGCAATCACCGCGGCGCTGACCAATACACCCACGCCCGTTGCGACCGCGCCGATTACTACATCCCCTACGGCCACAATCCCGGTGGCTACCCCTGCGACCACGGGGATTGCTGGTGCGCTCAGCGCGCTTTCACTCGATACCTTGACGACAGACATCTTGTCTGCCCTCAACCTCAACACCCTGAGCAGCGAGATTGATCGTGTGTTGGCACAAGTGGGTCTGCAATTGCGCCAAGGTGATGTTTATCTCAATCGCTTAGGCGCCGAACAGTTGGATGCGCGCGTGGGCGACGTGCTAGATGTCTACGTCGGCCCAATTCCGATTCCCTTTCGCGTGAAGGCGATTGTGGAAGAGGCGGGACCCTTGGGCGCGTTGTTTCCCGTCGTCATGCTGCGGCTCGACGAAGCCCAGCAATTGCTCTTTATGAATGGCAAGGTCAACAATGTGCTCGTCTCCAATCTGGGCGATGATCTGTCGGGCGTTGAACATACCGATGCCGTAAGCCAGCGGTTGCGTGTGCTGGCTATGGATGAAACGGCACTGCAACAAGTCGTCGCTATCCTGCGCCGTGCCGATGTGCAGCCACGGCTGGTGGCCGCAGCTGGCGATGCCCAAGAGGCGGTGATGGAAGGCTTTGAAGGACCCCAGATCATCGCTGATCTGATCCAGGAATTTAGTCCGCTAGGC
Source organism: Caldilineaceae bacterium (assembly GCA_034437715.1). Classification (GTDB taxonomy): domain Bacteria; phylum Chloroflexota; class Anaerolineae; order Caldilineales; family Caldilineaceae; genus JAHBVH01. The sequence goes on along the minus strand of DAOTTR010000314.1, from coordinate 3,435 downwards.
GGGATGATGGACGGCGTGCGTGACTTGGCCAGTGAGCTGACCAAGCCCGATGTTAGTGACCGATTGCGCGAAATCCTGGCTGATACCACTATACGTGGCTGGCTGTTGGAGCAAGAATTCCCCGCCGATGCCAAAGCTGAATTAACCGTGGCCTTTGGCGAGTTGAACACCTTTGATGTGATCGATCCGCTCAGCAAATCTACGCTGTTAACTGTGGGCGACGCGGCGGGTGGCATCTTCTCGTCGATCTTTTCGCTCTTTGGTTTCTTCTCGATCCTGGCTGGCATTCTGCTGATCTTTCTGATTTTTGTCATGTTGGCCACCGAGCGGCGCAGCGAGATGGGCATGGCGCGCGCAATTGGGATGCAGCGTCGGCATCTGGTGCAGATGTTTGTGGCCGAAGGCATGATCTACGATCTGGTGGCAGCCGCGATTGGCGTGTTGCTCGGGTTGGCCGTCACCTATGTCATGGTCGATTTCCTGGGCGACATCTTTAATAATCTCGCCAGCCAGGTGGGCAGCCAGGTGGGCAGCCAAAGCAGCCTCTTCCGCTTCTACTTTCATGCCGCGCCCACTTCCACGATTATCGCCTATTGTCTGGGTGTTTTGTTGACCTTCTTGGTTGTGACCTTTTCGGCATGGCGCGTCAGCCGGCTCAATATTGTCTCGGCGATCCGCGATCTGCCCCAAGAGAGTGAAGAAAGTCGGCGCTCTTGGCTGGCGCGCATCTGGAATTGGGGTAGCGCGCTCGTGTTGGCGGCGCTGGGCGGCTATTTGTTATGGCTAGGGTTGCAAATGGCCTTGCTCAGTATCCTCTTGGCGGGCGGCACCTTCTTGCTGATTGGTCTCTGCTTGTTGGCGAATCGCGTGCTGGAGCCGACGCGGTTGCGCAATGAACGCATCCACCGCTGGACGTACACGTTGATGGGGGTTGGCTTGCTCGCGTTATGGGCTGTGCCCTGGCCGCGTGTGTTGCCCCAATTCAGTGATAACCCGATCTTTCAAGCTAGCCCGGATCAAACCTTGCTGACCTTGGCATTGGGCGGGCCGTTAATCATCCTGGGCGCGATTTTAACTGTTACCTTTAATGCGGATGTGCTCACGTGGTTTGTCGGTTTTGTGCTGGGCGGTATTGGCCAATTGACCCCGGTGCTCAAGACCGCGATTGCCTATCCGCTGAGCGCGCGCTTTCGCACCGGCATGACGATGTTGATGTTCGCCATGATCATCAGTACGGTGGTGTTGATGTCAGTTGTCATCCGCGCCACCCAAACGATTGTGGTGCTGGACGAGCGCGAAACTGCCGGTTTTGAAATCCGCGCCGATAGTACGTTGCTTAGCTTCTTTGCACCACTGCGCGATATGCCAGCCCAGATTGCCGAGTTGGTGGCTGCTGGCGAGTATCCGCTGCTGCAACAGGTGGCTGCAGTGGGGATCTATCAATCCCAATTTGTCGACGCCCGCAATACCACCGACAGTCGTTGGTCTGGCCTGTCGATTGCGGGGATGGATGAGGGCTACCTTGCCCAAGCGCCTGCCGCCTATCACTTTCAAGCGCGCGCGGCCGGGTTTGCCGATGATGCCGCGATCTGGGAGGCATTGCGCACACGCGATGATGTTGCCATCGTCAAGCCAAACTTGGTGGCAAGTGCCGAGGAGGAAAACGAGGTGGGGCAACCCGGCGGCATGGGCGACCGCGCGCGCTTCGGGGGGCGTTTTCGCTTGCCTGCTTCGGCTGGCGGTGAAACCTTGCCCGATCTTTTTGTGGAGCTGCGCGCCGAAACAGAGGAAAATTCTACCGGGACAAGCGTCAGCAGCACATCCCATCGTGTTCAGATCATTGGTGTTCTCGACGATACGACAACGCTCGCTGACGCACCTTTGCAGATGAATCTGCGCGCCTTTGGCACGATTACAGGCGCACCAATTGAGCCGAGCCAATTTTATGTCAAGGTGCAGCCGGGGGCTGATGTGCGTGCCGTGGCGCAAGAGGTAGAGCGTGCATTTCTGGGCAATGGGATCAACGCCATGATCCTGGCGGAAAGCTTTGCCCAAGGCCAGGCCTTTACGCGCGGCATTCTACAGCTCTTCCAGGGGTTCATGGCACTGGGGCTGCTGGTGGGTATCGCAGCACTCGGCGTGATTACCAGCCGTACCGTGGTCGAGCGGCGGCAACAGGTGGGCATGTTGCGTGCGATTGGCTATCAGGCGCGCATGATTGCGCTCTCGTTTGTGCTAGAGGCTAGTTTCATCGCCATCACGGGGTTGCTGATCGGCGCGATCACGGGGATTGTCTTGGGTGACAGCATTGTGCGCACCTTCTTCACGGCTCTGACCCCTGAGACAAACTTTACCTTGCCGTGGGGCCAGATTGGCTTGATTCTGTTGGTCGCCTATCTCTTTGCGCTGTTGACCGCCATCGTACCAGCCTATCAAGCCGCCAAGACCTATCCCGCCGAAGCCCTGCGCTATGAGTAATGTCTGAGCCATGAAGAAACACAAAATGAGCCTGGCTTCATCTCCTTCCGGGCTTGTCGTAAGGCTCATTTTGTCCATAGCATTACGGTATGCAGTTGCCGGGTGATGTATGATTGATCGATGATAAGGTTGTTGATTTTGCCTTGTTTTACTAACGTAGGCGTTACGCAGTTGGCAGCGTTGCCATCGCTGGTGGCAGGCCGGCAGGATGCTGGCGTTCCCAGGCAACTGCGTAACGCCTATAACAATAAGTCGGTGAGCGAGCAGATTGCTTTGCCGACTGATCAGCTGCCAAGCGTGCTGTTGGTGGGTGATTCACAAAGAAGGAAGCGTCGATATGTATAAGAAAATCTTAGTGCCGTTAGACGGATCGAAGCGTGCAGAACGAATTCTGCCCCATGTGGAAGAATTGGCCGGCAAGTTCGGGTCACACCTCGTGCTGTTGCAGATTGTCGAGCCAATAGTCCTCATGGCGGCACCTACTGATATGGGTGGCTATTACGATCCCACCGAAATTGAACGCTTGACAGAAGAGGCCACGGCTTATCTACAAGGCTTGCAGGCCGCGTTGCAAGCCAAAGGGATTCCGTCCGAGGCGATCATTGATAATGGAACGGTCGTAACCGCAATTTTGGAAGAGGCTACCCGCAAAGAGGTTGACCTGATCGCCATGGCCAGCCACGGTCGTACTGGGTTGGCGCGTGCGTTCTTTGGCAGCGTGGCGACTGGTGTGCTCAACCAAGCCAATCAAGCACTGTTATTGGTCCGCGCCCAGGGCGAATAAAGACGGCGCTGATTTCAGGTAGGATATAAAATCAAGTAAGATCGCTTTTTCAGAGCGTTAGGGTCCGCGAGACCCTAACGCTCTTTGTTTATCCCGCAACGATGGCGACGTGACTACAGCGGGAACGCGCGAGATCAAGTATAATAGTGAATATCACAACTGACCTACTGCAC
>DAOTTR010000313.1:0-2957 GCA_034437715.1 Caldilineaceae bacterium | reverse complement strand
GGCCCGCTGCGCGTCTTGATTTTTACAACACTGCCCGATGATCTGAATGCCGAAAAGGGGCGCTTAGATGTTGAAGATGAACAGGCGCAACTGCTCGAAGCATTGACGCCCTGGATAGTGCAAGGCGTTGTTGCGCTAGAAATGCCGGATGATGGCCGTTTCAGCACGTTGCAACACGATCTGCGCACCTTTCAGCCCCATCTGCTCTTTTTTAGCGGCCATGGCAAATTTATCCAGCCGCCTTACGGAGATACTGCGCCCTACACAACCCTGCTCTTTGAAAGCGAAACGGGCAGCAGTGAATCAATCGATGAAACGCAACTGGCCCAAGCCCTGCTCGGCAGCAGCGTCCAATGCGTTGTGCTGTCGGCCTGTGAATCGGGCATGACGGCGTCGGACGCGTTGACCACGGGCGTGGCATGGCGACTGAGTGAACTGGGGATTCCCCATGTGATTGGCATGCGTGAATCGGTGCTGGATCGGGCGGGCACGCTCTTTGCCCGTCACTTTTGCGACGCGGTTGCGCGCCGTGAACAAATTGATGTTGCCTTGCAACAGGGCCGCCAAGCCATCACGACCCCGCTGCAAGCGAGCCCTTGGCTGGCACAGGATGGCAGTGGTCTGGCCGAACAGAGCCTGGGCCAGTGGTGTTTGCCCATGTTGATTACACAGGAAGCGGCGCGCCCCTTAATCGACTGGCGCTTTACGCCGGTGCCGTTGGTCCAAGAATTGACGAATCAGAGCTTGCAAACAATTAGTTTGCCGCTGCGCTTTTTGGGTCGCCGCGCCGAGTTGCGCCAACTGCAGGGGCGTCTGCGCCAAGGGCAATTGCGCCAATTATTGATTACGGGGCCCGGCGGCCAAGGCAAGACCGCGTTGGCCGGCAAGCTGGCACAAACGTTGCAACAACGTGGCTATCAGGTTTTGGCCTGGTCTGCCCGTCCTGGTCATGCATGGGAAGACTTTCAGTTCGAACTGGAATTACAACTGACCCAAGCCAACACCGAACGCTATGACCGCATGCTGCCCCGCTGTACGGATGAAGGGGACAAAGCGCGCCTCTTGTTACGCTTGCTTCTGCAACAAAGCAACAACCGCCTGCTCCTCTTTTTTGACAATCTGGAAACGCTGCAAGATCCGGTAACGCGCACCCTCACCAACGCCACAGTGATCGCTTGGCTCGGGGCGGCCCAGACCTTTACAGCCCAAGGGTTAATCCTCTTGCTCACCTCGCGCTGGCAACTGCCCGATTGGCCCGATGGCGACCATCTGCCATTGGTGCATGCCAGCTATGGTGACTTTTTGCAAATGGCGCGCCCCCAATTGCCGCTGGCCTTTTTCCAGGCGCGCGACCGGGTACGTCGTCTCTATGCCACGCTGCATGGCAACGGGCGTGGGCTGACCTTTTTTGCGGCTGCCATTCAAAACATGGCGATAGCAGAGGAAGCCGCCTTCCTGGCGCGGCTGGCCCAAGCCACCATTGAGACCCAAACCGACATGGCCTTGGCCCAGATCATGCAGCACCTGGCACCAACCGCCCAGGCTTTGTTGCACCGGCTGCCCGCCTACCAAACGCCTGTGCCTGTCGAGGGCATCATCAAGCTGGGGTTAGATCTAGCCGATCCCGCGGCCGTGCTACGGGAACTGTTAGCCGTTTCATTGGTAGAGCAAGCGTATGCAGCCGATCTCCAGACGCACGAATACCAAATATCGCCGTTGGTAGAGACGTGGCTGGCCCAGCAAGAAGTGCCCCTGCCCACCCAAACGCTCTACCAAACCGCGGCGCGCTATCAGCTCTATCTCTTCCAGCAGGAACGCCATACGTTGCCCCAAGCCATAGCAGCCCACAGTGCGCTGCACAGGGCTGGCGAAAGCGATGCCGCCCATCGCCTGGCCCTGGATTCGATTGTAGGGTCGCTCAACCGCCAAGGGCTTTACCAAACGCTGCTCACCCAGTGGTTGCCCCCAATCTGCCAGTCCAGCAACCTACAAATTCGCGGTGAAGCGCTCAACCAAACCGGCAAACAATATTTACATATTGGCAGTTTTACTCCTGCCCTCACCTATCTCCAACACTCCCTGAAAATCAGGCAGGAGATCGGCGACAAAGCGGGCGAAGGCACCACCCTCAACAACATCTCGCAGATTTTCAAGGCACGCGGCGACTACGCCACCGCCCTCACCTATCTCCAACACTCCCTGAAAATTCAAAAGGAGATCGGCAACAAAGCGGGCGAAGGCACCACCCTCAACAACATCTCGCAGATCTATGATGCACGCGGCGACTACGACACCGCCCTCACCTATCTCCAACACTCCCTGAAAATCAGGCAGGAGATCGGCGACAAAGCGGGCGAAGGCACCACCCTCAACAACATCTCGTCAATTTTCCAGGCACGCGGCGACTACGACACCGCCCTCACCTATCTCCAACACTCCCTGAAAATTCAAAAGGAGATCGGCGACAAAGCGGGCGAAGGCACCACCCTCAACAACATCTCGCAGATCTATGATGCACGCGGCGACTACGCCACCGCCCTCACCTATCTCCAACACTCCCTGAAAATCAGGCAGGAGATCGGCGACGTGGCCGGGCTGTGTGCAACGCTCTTTAATATGGGTCATATTCATCGACAAAACCAGGAAACACAGGCTGCTATTGCGGCTTGGGTGGCAGCCTACCGCCTGGCCAAACGCATGAACTTGGCCCAAGTGTTGACGGCGCTTATCGGGTTGGCCGAAGGCTTGGGTCTGCCGGGTGGGCTGGCGGCATGGGAAGAATTTTCCCAACGCATGGGGGAGGAGCCGTCAGAGTTCCCTCCCTTATCAGGGGAGGGTTAGGGTCACGGCCATTAAGTTAAGAGGCGAATTGTCATTCCCCCATCTACATGAGGGCAGGCTCTGCGCAGGCAGGAATCCATACGCTAGAGCGGTGGACCCCTGCCTGCGCAGGGGTG
>DAOTTR010000312.1:0-2054 GCA_034437715.1 Caldilineaceae bacterium | reverse complement strand
TACTTCCGCTCATCTGTGCGATCGGTGGCGGGCGGTGGTTCGTAGGAGAGCGCCGAAATTTCAGCGCGCCATTCTGGCGTCATGGGTACAGTAAGCGCATCCAACGACGCTTCTAACTGCGCCACGTTGCGCGCCCCAATGATCGGCGCGGTGATTGCCGGATGATGCATCACCCAGGCAATGGCCAAGGTGGCCGGGTGGATGTTGCGCTCCTTGGCATAGGTGGTGAACCGTTCGGCCACTTCGTAATAGCGTTCTTCGCCATAGCGTTTCGCGTACATCGCATTTTCCGTCAAGCGGCTACCACTAGGCTTGCTGCCCGTACTATATTTGCCGCTGAGCAGGCCACCACCCATCGGGCTATAGGGAATCACGCCCACTTGCTCGGAGAGCGCAAAGGGCAAAATTTCCACCTCGGCTTGGCGCTTGGTTAGATTATACATGGGCTGAATGCACTCGAAACGGGCCAGGCTATTGCGTGCCGAAATGCCATGCGCCTTGGCGATCTGCCAGGCCGACCAGTTGCTCACCCCAGGATAGAGCAGCTTGCCCTGTTGCACCAAGTCATCCAGGGCGCGCAGGGTCTCATCCATGGGCGTGTCTTGATCAAAGTGATGGACAAAAAGCAGATCCAAGCGATCGGTCTGCAAGCGGCGCAGCGTGGCCTCGACTTGTAAGAAGATATGGCGACGCGACAGGCCGCGGTCGTTGATCCCTTTGCCCATGGGCGAACAGACCTTGGAGGTGATGACCAATTCATCGCGCTCGGCGGCCATCAATTTGCCCAGAATTTCTTCGGCGCGCCCATTGCTATAGCTGTTGGCGCAATCGAAAAAATTAATGCCCAGCTCGCGGCAACGTTTGAAGAGCGCGGCCGAGGTCGCTTCATCGGCTTCGTTGCCAAAAGACATGGTGCCAAAGCACAGGCGCGACACCTTGACGCCGGTGCGTCCCAGAATTTTATAGTCCATGCGGTGTGTTTCTCCTTATCCCTGTTTGTGGTAGGCCATTTTCAACTTGGTGGGATATTATTATAGGATTGATTAAACGGATCGACAACTTTCTTAATTATACGTCCCCAAACATATACCATGTTGGAGTGATATGGAACTTGACCAGGCACGACTGACAACCGAGTTAGCTGACTGCCCGATCGGACACACATTTGTTCATCACCAAAGCATCCCCAGCACCATGCCGCTTGCGCATACGTTGGCTGCCGATCCGGCGATCCGCACTGGCACCCTAGTGATTGCCGAAGCGCAGACGGCGGGGCGTGGTCGGCAGCAACGCCGCTGGGAAACCCCAGCCAGCCAAGCCCTCTTGATCAGCTATATTTTTAAGGCCCCCTTTCCCGTCGCGCCGGTGTTGTTTCCGATGCTGACGGGGTTGGCAATGCTGCGCGGCATGGAAATGTATCTGCCGCCCCTGGCACCCTACCTGGGCCTCAAGTGGCCCAACGATCTGCTGTTGGGCACGAGCATGGCCGATGCTAGCAAAGTCGGCGGTATTTTGATCGAAAGCGTTTATCAAGGCAGCGAAGCCGTGGCAATCATTGTGGGCTGTGGGCTGAATGTGCTGCAAGATCGCGCCCTTTTGCCCGAAACCCCGCCCGGCGCGCCTGATCCAACCAGCATCCGCCACTTTCTGCAAACGCGCCCGGTGTTGGCCGTTGCTTGTCCGCCGCTAGACCGCACAGACCTGTTGATCAGTATCTGCCGCCAGTGGTCCCATCTCTATACCGAGCCGCAGCTCGCACCTGCAACAATTCATCAACGCTGGTCGGCACGCCTGTGGACGCTGGGGCAATCTGTTGTAGTGCAAACCACCGACGCCCAAGGCGAACCGATCCAGATTGCGGGCAAGGCGACTGGCGTGCTGCCCGATGGCCATTTGATTGTCGAAAGTGTAACTGGCGCGCACCACCACTTTGCCGCGGGTGATGTCTCTGTGCGTACAATCGCCAACGACTAATGGCGAATGGTCAATGACAAAAGGCCTATGCCCAATCCTAGCCTGTATGGATTTGATTACAGACCTAGAAGCTATTATAC
>DAOTTR010000311.1:0-4865 GCA_034437715.1 Caldilineaceae bacterium | reverse complement strand
CCGTAGGACCAGGTCGACAGCATGGTCGGCCGGCACATCCTGCCCCTGATCAAAGATGGCTTGGGTCCAGGGTAGCCACTTTGCCCCTGGCGTTGATTCTGCCAGATATTCTGTCATTGCCGTGCGGACAAACCCAGGGCTAATGGCGAAAATCGAGACGCCATGCGCCGCTGTTTCAACGGCCAGCGTTTCAGTCAAACGGATTACGGCTGCTTTGCTGGTAACATAGGCCGAAGCGTACGGGATGGCAACAGTGCCGGCACCGCTGGCGAGATTGATGATGCGGCCGCGGTGGCGCGCCACCATACTCGGCAATACCGCATGGCTACAGAGCAAGATACTGCGCACGTTGATCTCGACGGTGCGCCACCATTCATCCGGGTCGCTCTCCCATAGCGGGCCGAGTGGGTTGATAACACCGGCGTTGTTGATCAACAGATCGACTGGCCCCAACTGCTCTTCAACACGGTTGACCAGCGCCGTCACAGCCTGCCGATCCGAAACATCCGCCGGCAAGCCAATCGCCTGTCCACCAGTTGCGGTGATCTCGGCAACTGTTGCGGCCACCTGATCCGCCGAGCGAGATACGACAGCCACTTTGGCTCCAGCCCCGGCCAATGCAAGCGCAAAGGCGCGCCCCAAGCCGCGCCCACCGCCGGTGATAATCGCAACTTGACCGGCTAATGGCGGATGGATAGTACTTGTTGTGCTATTCATTTTAGGTTCACTTACCCTTTTATACTCTGCATAGGTTGTTGATTTTCATGCTGGGTTACGTTTCTCCATGATTGTTTTACTCGTTGTTACTACGCTGGTTTGGGCGCGGCACCCACCTGCTGCAAAAAGCCGAGCGCATCCCACTCTCCCCATTGCCGGCCTTCAACAATTCGGCCCTGCGCCAGCCGATGAATCCACATGCCGGTCACGCGAATCGGTTTGCCGGTTGCGGGGACGCCCAGAAATTCGCCGCGGTGGGTGCCGGTGATATGGAAGCGGGTGACAACCTTCCCCCCTTCGGCAATTAGATCTTCAATCGTATGGTGCGAGTCGGGCAAGACGGTGTGCAAGTAAGCGCGGAAGCCTTTCTCATGGGCGGCGTACGCCTCATCAAAAATCTCATCGCAAACGACCAGGTTGTTCTGGTTCCAGACCTCTTCCCACAGCCGCCGGACAATCGCCTTGTTTTGTTGTGTTGACATTCATCTATCTCCATTATGATCAAACATGTCTATGATCAAACATGGCAGCAGAAGCTATTCAATTGGTGCCCATTGCAATTGACCACGTGCGCGCCGTTCGAGGGGCAGGAGCGTGGCATAGATGAACTGATGAACTGGGGTCGCGACGCCGACCGCCGCGCCGTAGCGCACAACGGCACCACTTTGGGCCTCTAGCTCTGATGGACGCTCGGCCATGATATCGCGCTGCATGGAAGCGGTCCCTTCAACGGCAACTTTATCTAATCGTTCGATGGTCTGTTGTACAATTTCGGGCGCGAGATCGATCTGCGTTGCCCTGGCAACATCGTACACTTCTTGAATGGCTCGCCGTAACAGTTCACGTGTTTCCGGCTGGCTGCGGAACATCCCGATGGGTGCCCGTGTCACCGCGCCGAGGCCACTCCACGGCGCAATGATGCAGAACTTCTGCCACATGGCCGCTTGGATATTCGGGGGGACTTCAACGTTTACATTCTCTGCGCGCTGGCAGAGCGCTTCCAACTGCTGGACGCGCGTACTGCGCTGGTTATCCAACTCGCCAAATTGCAGCCCGCCCGCCGCGCGCAACGTTCGGATCTCACCAGGAGCCACTAGATAGCTGATCAGGGTACATAATCCCCCCAATACGCGCGGCGCGCCCACTGCTGCCGCAAGCTCGGCCGGTGCCTCAATCCCATTGAGTAGGGGCAAGATGAAGGTTTCTGGGCCAAGTAGCGGCGGCATCGCCTTGATGGCTGCGGCTAGCTGCCAAGTTTTGACGCCCACGAGAATCAGATCCACCACACCGACCTGCGTGGGATCAGCGGTCGCCTGTGCCGGATGGATGACAAAGCCATTGCCCGCGCCATCGCTCACCTTTAAGCCCGCTGACTGGATCGCCCGCAAATGTTCGCCGCGCGCAATGAAGATGACCTCGGCCCCAGCTTGGGCCAGCCGACCACCGAAATATCCGCCCACCCCACCGGTGCCAAAAACAGCGATACGCATGATCGATCTTCTCCTTTAAAAACATAGACATTATTCCGATTTAACTTTCTCAGAGATGACAGGATGACAAGATGACAGGATGAATAAACGTATGGTCATCTTGTCATCCTGTCATCGGGTCAAGTTGCAAAACTAAATCGGAATAAACATTCATATTGAACCGTTGCAGGGCAACCATTAAAAAGCCGAATTCAATTCCTTTTTGCTAACAGTTACACCGGTCCATGCGTAACCGCTGTGACATCACCCAGTACATCAAATTGCTTGACGCTGAAGGAGTGGAGTGCAGGGTAACTTACGACTTGTGCAACGATTGGGCCTTCCACGTAACGATTGGCAGCGGTCTCATCGTCAAACAGATAGATTCCCCCGGCTTCGCGTTCTTGCTCATTCATAAGCCATATTTTCCAGCGCAGCCCATCGACAGCCGCAACCGGTGCAGCCATTGGGGCAACAGCTTGCTCGTATTCAACGCGAGCGACATTGAATTTGAAATTGACCTGTAAAATTCGACCTGACATGTTGATGCTTCCTTCTTATGGTTGTATTGGAGTGACATGGGATAACTACCTTTTAATCTGTACAACCTGCCCTATTGCCGCCGATTGATAGGCCGCTTCAGTCAACGCGACAACGTGGGCTGCTTCGTGCGCTGGCGCGAGATTGGGTGCGCCGTAATGAGATTTTCCTACCGACGGGCATTACCCCGGCAGTGCGCCGAGTTGTTGCAAGAGCGTCAATACATCGAGATAGTGGTGAACTTCTTGGACCATTTCCCCGTCAAAGGTATACCATGCAGCAGCGGGTACGCGAATCTCCTTTCCCGAGGCCGGCAGGATACCGGCTGGGGTCGGTAGCGGTCCCGTCTGTGTCCCCACCCAGGTCAGTTCGAGGACGGCGGTGTTGCCCTGACTGATTGCCTTGTGTACGATCCCCTGTGCATCGGGGATCGCCTGCTTCCAGCCTTGCAGCAGTTGCAGATAGTCCGCCAGATTCTCGACGCGCCGCTGCGTCCCCGTCTCGGTATAGACCACATCGGGGGCAACCGTCGCGCGCAGTTGCTCCCAGTCTGCCGCGCTGAAAGCCGCAATCACGGCCTCGGCCAGTTGGGCGCATGTTTTGGTTTGCATAGTTGTCATTGGGTTTCTCCTGGTGTAGTAAGGTTTTGCGTACACGCTTGTTTGACCCACCGAACGTTCCGGTTCGGCTAAATCAAACATCATTGGTGCCTGAGAAACTCGTTACACGTCCTTGACGCGGATCATCAGTTTGCCTGTGTTGGCTCCCGTATAGAGTTTCTTCACCGTTTGCAGGGCATTTTCCAGGCCGTCAACGATTTCGGTGCGCACCTGGATCTTGCCTTCGGCCATCCATTGCCCAAGGGCGGCGATTGCTTCTGGGTAGCGGTGCATGAAATCCAGAATGATGAACCCTTCGACACGTAGACGCTTCATTAGGATCATCGGGTAGTTGTATGGTCCTGGTACGGGTTCAGCCGCATTGATTTGAGAAATCAAGCCACAGAACGCAATTCGACCATTGAGGTTCATCAGCGGAAGGCACGCATCGAGGATTGCGCCACCAACATTGTCAAAGTAGACATCGATACCGGCCGGACAGGCCGCGGCGATTGCGCTAGACACGTCTTCTGTCCGGTAATTGATGGCCGCGTCGAAGCCAAGTTCGTCCCGAATCCAGGCGCATTTTTCAGCGGTGCCGGCGATCCCGACGACGCGGCAGCCCTTGATCTTGGCGATTTGGCCGACAATTGAACCGACTGCCCCAGCGGCGGCCGAAACCACCACCGTTTCGCCCGCTTGCGGCTTGCCAATGTCGAGCAATCCAAAATAGGCCGTAGGGCCGACAATGGCAAAGGTGCTGAAGGCATCGACGACCGCAAATGGCCCCGTGTCGCTCAGTGGTTGCACGGTCTGGGGTGTCCCGATCTGATAGTCCGCCCATGTGCCGAGACCGCTCACGATGGCACCTTCGGCATAGTCGGGATGGCGCGATTGGGTGACAGTGCCGCAAACAATGCCACGCATCGGCGCGTCGAGGTCGACCGGCGGCATGTATTGGTCCACATCGCTCATCCAGATCCGATTGGTTGGGTCGAGCGACAGGTAATTCACTCATGTTACGCAGCAACGATTACGGTCTCGTGTACTCCGCATCCCCAGATGCGGGTCCATCCGCATCTGGGGATGCGGAGTACACGAGTAGCCCGTTTCTCTACGGTAACAGTGCGTAACATGAGTAATTCAGACAAAAGAGAAATTCACCCTCGCTCGGTTCGGGGAGTGCTTCCTCTTCAAAACGCAAGACATCATCGGTGATCGCCCCGGTGGGCCGCTTGCGCAGCCGCCAGACACGGTTTACTTCAGACATAATCTGTTCTCCTTCTCTCTTGTTAGGAGTTACGCAGTTGCCTGGGAACGCCAGCATCCTGCTGGCCTGCCGCCAGAGATGGCGCGGGAACCCTCTGGGTGCCCAACTGCGTAACACCTATCTCTTTTAGAAATTGCCGCTCTTTACTTGCTCGATCAACTGGTAACCGGCTGCGGTAAGACCAATAATTTCTGTCATGACGCCGATTTCAGCGGATGTATCGAAGTATGCAACCCTGGCCGGCGGAAGGTTGAGGGTCTGAACGACAGG
>DAOTTR010000310.1:0-6436 GCA_034437715.1 Caldilineaceae bacterium | reverse complement strand
GGCTGTGCTCAGCTTAAGCATTTCATTTTTAGGTCTTGACATGGTTCTCCTTTTCCTGATTTTTTTCCATGTCTATTTTACACTAAGTTCTCTTTTTTACTTGTGCCAACATGTACTAGACTCAAAACGAGCCTGGCTTCTGCTATCTACCCTCGCCAGGCTCCTGACTTCGATGGGTGTAATGCAGTTTTGGGGAAGTGTGCCGGGGACGAGCGTGGGCACCGTTTGTCAAAGCGGTGTGGTCATCGCTCGTCCCCGGCACACGTTGCGCGCGCGCTACTAAGAAACCACCTCGGTTTCTTATAAAATGATCCACCCTAGCGTGGTGGGTTGGTGAATTGCACCCTACTTCGATAACACGCTACTCGGTAAAATCAAATCATGATAAAATCAATGGCGATCATGATGATTAAATGACCTATCAGACCGTTTATTTGAGTAATCATTCGTAAAATCAAACTTGTAAAGTGAAACGACCATGACCATACGATCGGCGCTTCTCCCAGACGCGGCCGCAATCGCGCAGGTGCATATTGCGGGTTGGCAGGTGGCCTATCGCGGCTTATTGCCCGATTCGTTGCTCGACAATCTATCGCTCAGTCAACGCACATTGGAGTGGCAAGAGATTCTGCATAGCGCGCAGGGGCAGACGTTGGTCTATATCCAGCATGCAGAAATCGCAGACGAAATCGTGGGCTTTGTGGCTATGGGCAAATGTCGCGACAATGATCTGGCCCAAGCAGTGGTGGGCGAGGTCTATGCGATCTATCTACGGCCCGATTGTTGGGGCAAGGGCTATGGGGCAGCGCTGTTGGCCGCGGCCGTAGCGCGTTTGCAAGCGCAAGGCTATCCCGTTATTACACTGTGGGTGCTGGATGGCAATCAACGCGCTATGCGCTTCTATGAAGCTGCCGGCTTTCACGCCGATGGGCGCACCCAAGAGGAGACGTTGCCGGGCGGCATTGCCGTGCGCGAGTTGCGCTATCGTCGCGCGCTGACGGTCAATCTATAACCGTCGTAAAGACTTTAGTCTTTCCCCTATCAGACAATGACTAAAGTCTTTACGACCGATCAAAACTTGCGTTACAGTGGACTAGTACAGTTGGGTGTAGATACCACAGCAGTTAATAAGGCACGTTACTCGTGTACATCATGGTAAAAATAGGGTACCTTATTTACGCTGGGATCTACTATCGTCTTTACGAACAGTAGACTAGGCCGTGGCGCGTTTCAGTTTTTCCATAAACTGTTTGCGTACTTTGGCCACTTTGGGCGCAACCACCACCTGACAATAGGGCTGGTATGCGTTGTTGGCATAGTAATTCTGATGGTACTTTTCTGCCGCATAGAAGGTTACCAACGGTGTCACCTCGGTCACAATCGCGTTGCGCCAGATTCCGGAGGTGCTGATCTCCTTGATCACTGCTTCGGCAACCGCCTTTTGCTCGTCGTCGTGATAGAAGATCACCGAGCGATATTGGGTGCCCACATCTGCCCCCTGGCGATTGAGCGTGGTCGGATCGTGAATCGTGAAGAAGACATTGAGCAGATCGCGATAGGTGATCACGCCTGGATCATAGGTGATCTGGACAATCTCGGCATGGCCTGTGCGGCCCGAGCAAACTTGCTCATAGGTTGGATTGACAATCTGCCCACCCATATAACCAGAGACGACCGCTTGCACGCCTTTGAGTTCCAGATAGGCCGCCTCTAGGCACCAGAAACAGCCGCCGCCCAGCGTTGCGACTTCTTGTTGATGAGTTTGGTTCTGTGACATAACATTCCTCGTAATCAATACCCTGCACAATCACAGGATCAGGTTGATATCAGCTGTCGATACTTCATTATTACGTTTTGCCAGGATTTTGTCTGTAAGACCAATGACCCACGATTCGCGCCTATCTTGTCTTGCAACCTGTTTTGTCTTACAATGACCCCTAGGCAATGAACTGTCAATTGACAACAAGACCAGCAGATGAACCAACTATGTGTGACGAAGAAATTCTTGTGCTTGGCGGTAGCGCCAGTGTCCAACTGACCGAAAAAATTTGTGTCCACCTGGGCATTGCGCCGGCGCGCCGCGATGTCATGCGCTTCTCCGACGGCAACACCTTTGTGCGCGTGGGCGAAAATGTGCGCGGCCGGCATGTCTATTTGATCCAGTCCGTAGTTTTTCCGAGCAATGACAATTTTATGGAGTTGCTCTTCTGGATTGACGCGCTGAAGCGGGCTAGCGCAGCTTCGGTCACCGTCATTATGCCCTATTTCAGCTATGTCAAAGGCGACAAAAAAGATGAGCCGCGCGTGTCGATTCGGGCACGCGTCTGTGCCGATGCCATCGAAGTGACCGGTGCTGACCGCGTCGTGACGCTGGATATGTTGCCGCCACAGTTACAGGGGTTTTTCCATGTACCGGTGGACAACCTTTATGCGCTCAACACCTTCTGTGAAACGTTCAAACAGAAGCAATTGACCGATCTGGTGGTTGTCTCGCCGGATATTGGCTTTGCCAAACAAGCCACCAAATATGCCGCCTACTTGGGCGCACCGCTGGCCATCGGCAACAAAGAACGCAGCGGGCATGACGAGCGCGTGTCAACCATGAACATCATCGGCGATGTCCAGGGCAAGACCGCGATTATTGTGGATGACTTTACGATCTCTGGCGGCACCTTGGTCGAAGCGGCCAAACAGTTGATGAACCAGGGCGCGCAACGAGTCTATGCCGCCGTCACCCACGGTGCTTTCTCGGACGGCTCCATGGCGCGCATTATGGACAGCCCCATCGAGCGCCTGCTGATCACCGATTCGATTGAGACACACACCACTGCCTTTTGCGAGAAGATCGAAGTGATCTCGGTGGCCGGGCTCTTTGCCGAGGCGATCCGGCGCATTCATTACCGAGAGAGTGTCAGCGTGCTCTTTGAACAATAAATTTTGTGTAATCAGTTTGACAATCGGTCATTCTAAACATAGCAACAAAGTGAGTACCGCTTGAGCGGCCATCAAACAGGCGGTAAATGGAAAGGTATCTATGCAACAGAACGCGCTGATTTATGAAGCGCAACAACGCGCCCAGGCGATCCTCCACGGGTGTGTAACCAAACATGGCTTTCGGGCGTCGGCGTTGGTCGCGGGCTATCCACAGGTGTGGGCGCGCGACAATGGCGTTATTTTTCTGGGCGCCGCCGCAACTGGCGATTCCCAATTGTTGGCAACGGGCCGAGCCGCCCTGGAGACATTAGGCGCCTACCAATCGCGCCGAGGCTTGATTCCGCTTAATGTCAATCCGGATACGGGCTATGTCAGCACCGAAAATGCCGGTGCCGCTGATGGCAATCTTTGGTTTATCTTGGGTCACTATCTGCATTTTCAGCAGACCGGGGATATTGCCTTTCTCCAAAAGCACTGGTCGACGATCAACCGGGCGCTGCTCTGGCTCAATTATCAAGACATGAACGAATGTGGTCTGCTCGAGATTCCCGAAGCGGGCGACTGGATGGATCTGCTGGCGGTGCGCTACAACGTGCTCTATGACAACGTACTCTATTATGGCGCGCTCTTAGCCCACGAAGAGATGGCCAAACAGATCGCCGCGGCCATGGCAAAAGAGGGAGAACAGCCCGCGCACGTGGAACACTATCGGCCAGAAGTAGATGCCGCGGGCGTACATGAACGGCTCAACCTGCTCATGTGGATTGACCGCTGCTGGGTCGCCGAGCATTTTGCGGATCACTTGCAAAAGCTCCAAGCGATCCGCCTGGAATGGTATATGCTCTATCACAATATTGGTGCCATCTCCAGCCGCCCCTTCTATTTGCCCTGGGTGGCTTTCCGCGAATATGGCGACTGGTGTGACAGTTTGGGCAACTTACTGGCCGTGC
This sequence comes from Caldilineaceae bacterium, assembly GCA_034437715.1. Taxonomy (GTDB): domain Bacteria; phylum Chloroflexota; class Anaerolineae; order Caldilineales; family Caldilineaceae; genus JAHBVH01. Next base: position 2,552 of record DAOTTR010000310.1, on the reverse strand, counting down.
TCACCGGCGTGGCCGACTTTCACCGCACCGAGCACATTGTACGCTATCTGCGCCAAGTCGGCATGGCCGAACCGTATCCGACCAAGGCGATCTACCCGCCGATCTACCCTGGTGAACCTAGCTGGCGCGACTACTATCGCAGCCGCAACTTGAATCTACCCCACCAATATCACAACGGCGGCATCTGGCCGATGATTGGCGGCTTTCATGTGGCCGCGCTGGTGCGCCACGGCTGGCAGAGTGAAGCAGAACGCATGTTGGTGAACTTAGCCACTGCCAATCGCCAGGGCGTGAGCGGGGATTGGGAATTCAACGAGTGGATGCATGGCAGCAGCGGCCATCCGATGGGCTATGCGCAACAGGCTTGGTCGGCATCGATGTATTTGTATGCTCATCACGCCGTGGAGACAGGTCACTTGCCCCTCTTTAACGATCTCCTGGCCGCCAAACCAGCGGCAGCGCGCGCGACCGAAGACAATGAGTTTCATGTGAATGCTGGTGGCGGGCCCGTATAATCTTTGCGAGACGCAGAAAGTTACACGCATGGACAAAATTCGTTGTGGCTGGGCTGGCACGGATCCCCTCTATATGCGCTATCATGACGAAGAATGGGGCGTGCCCGCGCATGATGATCGCCACCTCTTCGAGATGATCAATTTAGAGGGCGCGCAAGCAGGATTAAGTTGGATCACGATCCTGCGCAAGCGCGAAAACTATCGGGTGGCGTTTGATGGCTTTGATGCCCACCAAATTGTGCGCTATGACGATGCCAAGATCGCCGCGTTGCTGGCCAATCCGGGCATTGTGCGTAACAAGCTCAAAGTCAATGGCGTGGTCAAAAATGCCCGCGCCTTTCTGGCACTGCAAGAAGAGTTTGGCAGCTTTGACGCCTACATCTGGCAATTTGTGGATGACGCGCCCATCCTCAACCATCGGCAGAGTCTGCGCGACATTCCCGCGCAAACACCTGCGGCGGAAGCCATGAGCAAAGCGTTGAAAAAGCACGGTTTCACCTTTGTGGGTCCAACCATCTGCTATGCCTTTATGCAGGCCGTGGGTATGGTCAATGACCATGTGATTGATTGTTTCTGCCATCCAGCTAACCGCTAACGCGGCGGGGTGCGGCGCACGCATTTGCCTATATGACGTTGGGTATTGCTTGCGCTAGCTCGCGCAAAGTGATATGATGGCACTATACATTTTAGAGCGTAGCCAGTCTGGCTGTGGACTGGATAGATGCTCTGTGATCTAGACTAGTGATCTAGACTAGTTCTATAGTCTAGATCTGCCAAGGTATATCTGTGTTCTACCGCTGCCCTCAAAGCGGGTTATGTCAATATAAGTCGAAGGAGAACCTATGTTACACAAGAAACGGTCAATGCTCAGTTTGACCATCCTGCTCTTAGTCGCGCTTGCCATGGGTGCCTGTGCGCCAGCTGCGCCAAGCACTACCGCACCAGCCACTGGCAGCGAAAGTGCCACGGCGGAGCCTGCTGCCGAAGGCGCTACAGAGACCACCGATCAAGAGACTGCCACCATCACCTGGGCGTTCTGGGGCAGCCCCGAAGAAGCCGCCTCGCACGAGCGTGTGGGCGCAGCCTTTATGGAAGCCCATCCCGAAATCACGGTCGAATATTATAACGAGCCGTGGAGTGACTACTTCACCAAGATGGAAACGCTGTGGGCCAGTGGCGACAGCGCGGCCATCCCCGATGTGCTCTTCCTGTGGCCCACACCCAAGTATGCGGCCCAGGGTGTGTTGGAAAATCTGGATCCCTTTATCGAAGCATCGGGCTACAGCCTGGATGACTACTGGCCGGCTTTGCTCGAATCGGCCAAGTTCGAGGAGAGCGTCTACGGCTTCCCGCGCGATATTAGTGTCGAAGCGCTCTATTACAACAAAGATCTGTTCGATGCGGCGGGCATTGCCTATCCTGACGACACCTGGACGTGGGATGACCTCGCCGCCGCCGCCGAAGCGTTGACGATCAAGGATGCCAGCGGCAAAACTTCTCAATATGGCCTGGGCATGGAAGCGGGCAAATATGGGTTGTGGGTCAACCAGAACAATGGCAGCGTACTCGACGATATGCGTAACCCTTCCAAGTGTGCGCTCAGTGAGCCAGCCGCGGCCGCCGGTATCCAATTCTTTGCCGATCTGTTGAACAATGGCTATGCCATGCGCGATGCGGATCTGAGTCAGGCCGGTGGTGATGCTGGTGTCTTTAGCAGCGGTCAGGCCGCCATGATTATTCAGAATTCCAGTCGCGTCTCCACGTTTAACGCCGCTGGCTTGAACTACGATGTGGCGGTTGTGCCGATTCCAGAGGGTGGCCAACGCTCGGCCAGCGCCGGTGGTGCAGCCTGGGTGATGAGCGCGGCCAGTGACAACAAGGACGCCGCGTGGACCTTCCTCAGTTGGCTCCAGAGCACGGATGGCGGCGAACGCCTCTACACCAATGCGGGTGAAATCTTCCCCGCCTTGCGCTCGGTTGCCGAATCGGATGCCTTCTTGGCGCAAGCGAATCCACCGGCCAATCGCCAAGCGTTCC
>DAOTTR010000309.1:0-1672 GCA_034437715.1 Caldilineaceae bacterium | reverse complement strand
GGTCTGTGCCGGTGAGTTGGCGGCTGAAGCGTTTGATGTGTGAATGGCACAGCGTCTTCCCGAAAGCGCTACACTTCCGGGAAGACGCTACGTTGCCTAATTCACGGCTACCCCGGCGATCTTGGTGCGCACGCGATAGAGCGAAGTTTGCGCTGTGATGTAGAGACTTTGGCGGTCAGCATCACCCCAGGCACAGTTGGCCGGTCGTTCTGGCGTTACAATCACGCCTAGCAACGTGCCATCGGGCTCAAAGACCCACACGCCAGTGGCACCCGTCACATAGAGATGCCCAGCTTCATCGATCTTCATGCCGTCGGGCGAGCCGGGCTGGGGATGATCCATATCAGCGATGATGCGGCTGTTGGTGACTGTGCCATCGGCTTGCACATCAAAGGCGCGCACATGGCGGTGTGCCGAATCGTCGACGTAGAGAATCGATTCGTCGGGTGAAAAGGCCAAGCCATTCGGACGTTCAAAATCGGCGGCCAGCAACTCGATGGTGCCGTCGGTCAATACGTGATAGACGCCGTTATGCGCTTGTTCGCGCTCTTCGGGTTTGATCCCATAGGGCGGATCGGTAAAATAGACGACTCCATTGGATTTGACCACCACATCGTTCGGGCTGTTGAGCCGCTTGCCTTGGTAGCGGTCCACCAGCGTGGTCACTGTGCCATCGGTGGCTGTGAGCGCTACACGTCGCCCCGAATGTTCGCACGATAACAGTCGCCCCTGCCGATCCAAGGTATTGCCATTGGCATTCCCTGTTGGCTCGCGCCAGACTTGTGCGCCGTGTTCAGGTGTCCAACGATAGATGCGATTGGCTGGGATGTCGGAAAATAGCAGCGCCCCATCCGGTTGCCAAATGGGTCCCTCGGTGAATTGAAAGCCTGTGGCGAGTTTTTCCGGATCACCCGCTTCGATTACTGTCTTGAGTTTCATCTTTGCTCTTCTCTGTTTTGACGTTCCAGGTCTGGTTATGAATTTACTGCTATCCGCACTTACTTGCCCATCTCGCGCAGCGCATTCAGGCAGCGCGCCACTGCTTCCAGGGGCGGGTAGGCGTCGCTTTCGTACTCGACAATATACCACTCAGTGCCGCCCACACTTTCACACGCCGCAAAGAAGTCGCTCCACGGCACATCATCTTCGCCAATCAACTGCCGAAATATTGCATCGTGATCCGTCATGTCGGCCACATGGGTAAAAGATTTGAGATGTACGGTCTTGGCGCGGCCAGGATATTGTTTGATAATCGCTACTGTGTCGCCGCCACCCAAGATGGCGTTGCCGTTGTCCAGTTGCATAATAATCGACGCCTGCGTATTGCCAAAAAAAGTGTCCCAGGGTGTCTCGCCTTCGAGCGGGGCAAATTCCACATGATGATTGTGGTAGCCAGTGACCATGCCGTGTGGCGCAAGCTGATCGGCCAGGCGGTTGAAGAAATCGGCCAGCTTCAGCCAATCGGCGCGCGTCTGACGCAACTCGGCGGGAATGCCGGGTATGATCAGCCGCGTATTGCCTAGCGTCTGGTTGAACGCGATCGTCTCGGCCAGTTTATCATCCTGCACCAGGGCAAATGGGGTATGCCAGCCACAACAAACCAACCCTGTTTCGGTCAGAACTTGTTTCAATTCAGCTGGACTGTGTTGGGGCATACCGGCAAATTCCACGC
>DAOTTR010000308.1:0-4412 GCA_034437715.1 Caldilineaceae bacterium | reverse complement strand
ACGATGGCCGGGAAGCCGTGGCAAGCGCTGGCATGCGCGTGATGCGCGGCGGCTCCTGGTATGTGTCCCAACACCGATTGCGTTGCGCTTTTCGGTTCAGGGTCAACTCCAGGTTCTGGAACAACCGCCTGGGAATTCGTCTCGCCAGGCTCCTCTCGTCCGCTGTCTCTTGTCCTTTGTCCCCTGAATCTGGGCGATCAGAATGAACAGCCTGGGCGGCAGGAGCCCACTGTCCCGCCCGAAGGGCGGTCGGATTTTTTGAAAAGCAGGCCTCATTCGCGCGGGATAGCCTTATGAAGACCTATCGTCATCTCTACCCACAAATTACCGATTTTGGCAATCTTTATGCTGCTTTTTGTAAAGCGCGCAAAGGCAAACGCGACCGCCCCGCTGTGGCGGCGTTTGAATATGACCTGGAAACGAATCTCTTTCAACTCCAAGAGGAATTGCGTAATCGTGAGTATCAGCCGGGCGCGTATCGCAACTTCTATATCCGTGAGCGTAAATTGCGCCTGATTAGTGCCGCGCCCTTTCGCGATCGCGTCGTGCATCATGCCCTGTGCGCGGTGATCAATCCAATTATAGTGTGGGGAGAATCTAGCAGATTGCGTTGCGCTTTTCGGAACAGGAACAACTCCAGGAACAGGAACAACAACCTGGGAATTCGTCTCGCCAGCACCTTGTCAAGGTTTGCTCTCGCTAGCCTATTCTAGCAAGCCACAAGCCAGGGCCATGCGCCCAGTCAGAAATGCCAATGATCTACGGATGATTGGCCGCGACAAAAAAGAGAGGTCCAGGATTCTTCCCAGGTCTGCTTGCGCAAGCAGCCGACCAAAGATACCCAGACTCCACATCTTTCAGTAGCCATACAATCAATGGCGACCATCGATGTGGAGCCACCTTCATTCTACAGATATATCAGTATTTAGGAAGGGTTGATCGATGGCCCAAGAAACCATTTTTAGCAAAATTATTCGGCGCGAAATTCCATCGGACATTGTCTATCAGGATGAGTTGGTGACGGCCTTTCGCGATGTGAGTCCACAAGCCCCGACGCATATTCTGATCATACCGAATAAGCTGATCCCGACGATCAACGATATCACGACCGAAGATGAATTAGTCCTGGGACGGCTTTTCACGGTGGCGGCAAAGATCGCGACGCAAGAAGGTATTGCCGACAATGGTTATCGTTTGATTGTGAATTGCAACCGCGATGGCGGCCAGGAAGTCTATCACCTGCACCTGCATCTTTTGGGCGGGCGCAAGTTGGGACCCATGTTGGCGAGGAGCTAGCAGGTGGTCAAGCAAGGAATGATAAGTAGTACGACAGCGTTACATTCGTGTTGAATGAATTCAACACCTGCGACGGCAAACGTGTTTAAACACGTTTTCTATATTAGGCTCTGAATAAATTCAGAGCAGCATGTGATGAAATTTAACGTTGTCGTAGTAGTAAAGACTTCAGTCTTTTTTAGAACGCAGTCAAAGACTGAAGTCTTTACTACAATACCATTTAATCATCATAGTTGTTGCTGCTTGAGTAGATCGCGGATTTCGGTCAGGAGCGCGATTTCGGCAGGGGGCGCAACCGGTTTTTCCGCTTGCTTCTTCACAATGCGATTCATGGTGCGGATCAAAAGGAACATGACAAAGGCAACGATCAAAAATTGTAGGACAGCGGCGAGAAAATTCCCGTAGGTAATGCCGTTGTAGGATAGATTGCTCAATTGATCCACACGCGCAGCTTGCATCGCGGGATTTAACAGCGCCGGGGTGATGATATCGGCAACAAGCGAAGAGATAATCGCATTAAACGCTGCGCCAATCACGACAGCCACCGCCAGATCGAGCGGATTACCGCGACTGGTGAAATCACGAAATTCTTTAAGCATAGAATCTCCTTTCGATACGGGTTGAGACAGAGCCTGCGCCCGATTATAGCAACAGAGTGGACAATTCACAACGGCTAAACTTATCCATCACCATAGTTCAGTAGCAAAGGCAGAACGCATGCGCGCAGTTGGCACCAGTGTTCCCAGGGGTGATGCAACCGAAAAAGTGAAAGGCACGGCTGCCTATCCAGGTGATATTGATTTACCCGGCCAGCTATGGCTGAAAATTATCTTTGCCGGGGTGCCCCACGCCTGGCTGCGCGCCGTGGATACGACGGCCGCGTTGGCCGCGCCGGGTGTGCTGGCCGTGCTCACGGCACGGGATGTGCCCGTCAATGAATATGGCTTAGCTATGTATGATCAACCGGTGCTCTGTGGCCCAGGCAGCACGCGCTTGGCGGAACGGGTGCGCTGGGAAGCCGATCAGGTTGCGGTGGTGATTGCCGCAACCCAGGCACAAGCCGAAGCGGCCGCCAAGTTGGTCAAGCTGGAATACGAAGCGTTGCCGATTGTGACCGATCCGCGGGTAGCCATGCAGCCGGGCGCGCCGCTGATCCACCCCGACGAATTCAATGGCTATCCGTATGGTGTGCGAGATTGTACTTCGAATGTACTCCATGCCTATCGGGTGCAACAAGGCGATCTGGACGCCGGTTTTGCCCAGGCCGATGTGATTGTCGAGGCCACCTATCAAACCCAAGCCCAGGAACATGCCTATTTGCAACCAGAGGCCGGTCTGGCACAGGTGCTACCCGATGGCCGCATCGAGGTGATCTGTGGCGGTCAGTGGATGCATGAAGAGCGCCAACAGATCGCCCACGCGCTTGGCCTGCCCGAGGAACAAATACTGGTGCGCTACCCCGCGATTGGCGGCGCGTTTGGTGGGCGTGAAGATATTTCGATTCAGATTGTGTTGGCGTTGGCTGCCTGGAAAACCGGCCGGCCGGTCAAGATCATCTGGAGCCGCGAAGAGAGTATTGTCGGCCACCACAAGCGCCATCCCTACCACATTTGGGCCAAGTGGGGCGCAACGCGTGACGGCAAAATCGTCGCCGCGCAGATGGATGCCACCAGCGATGCCGGAGCGTACGCCTATACCAGCACCAAGGTGTTGGGCAACGCCATCCTCTCCTGTTTGGGCCCCTATGAAATTCCCAATGTCCTGGTTGATGCGCGCACGGTCTACACGAATAACTGTCCCAGTGGTGCCTTTCGTGGTTTTGGCGGACCCCAAGGCCATTTCGCCGCCGAAATGCAGGTCAACAAATTGGCCGCGGCCTTGGGGATGGATCCCACAGAATTGCGCCGGCGCAATATCTGGCACGAAGGCGCACGCATGGCAACCCGTTCGCTGGTGCCCGCTGGTTGTACAGCATCCCAGGTCTTAGAAGAAGCCGCCCGGCGCATGCAAAAGAGCGAAGCACAATCAGTGACGATGGCGGATGGGCCAATGTCCCACACCACCTCGCTCGATGCGTCGCGCACGCAGACGGCGCGTGGCACCGGCATTGCGGTTTGCTTTAAGAATGTGGGCTTCAGTCTGGCCTTTCCCGAACATTGTCACGCCTGGGTCGAGTTGCAGGGGACGGATGTGATCGCGCGCGCATTGGTCGGCTGTGTGGGGGCCGAAGTCGGCCAGGGCACGCACACCGTCATGCGCCAGATCGCGGCGGAAATTTTGGGGCTTGACTTGGCACGAATTGAATTGCACAGCGACAACACCGACGCCGCCGGATCGAGCGGCAGCGCTTCGGCTAGTCGCATGACCTTTATGGCGGGTAATGCGATCAAAGGGGCCGCCGAAGGAGCCTTGCGCCAATGGCAAAGCGAAGAGCGGCCAGCGCGTGCCGAATTCCTCTACCGGCCACGCATGACCACCGGCTATGCGCCCGGCACCGGCGCGAGCGATCCGCATATTACGATTGGCTACTGTGCCCAGGTGGCCGATGTCGAGGTGGATCTGGAGACCGGCCATGTGACGGTGAAACGGCTGGTCAGCGTCAACGATGTGGGCAAGGCGGTCAACCCACAGTTGGTCGAAGGCCAGATTGAAGGCGGTGTGGCCCAAGCGTTGGGCTGGACCCTGATGGAAAATTTCATTCAAAAGGATGGGCGCACCTTGACGCCCCATCTGAGCAACTACCTGATCCCCACGGTGCTCGATGTGGTTGAGGAGATCGTGCCGGTGATTCTGGAGTTTCCCGATCCCCAAGGGCCGCTGGGCATCCGCGGCATGGCCGAGATGCCCTTCATCCCGACCGCCCCTGCGATTGGCGCAGCGATCTATGCGGCCACGGGCGTCTGGATCGATCAACTGCCCTACACGCCCGAACGGGTGTGGGCGGCGCTACAGGGGGTAAAAGTCACAGACTAGTAGATCCCGGCGTAAATAAGGTACCCTATTTTTACCATGATGTACACGAGTAACGTGCCTGATTAACTGCCGTGGTATCTACGCCCAACTGTACTAGGAGGGCGGCAAGCGCATTGGTGCCGCCAGGATGGCGGCATTCCCAG
>DAOTTR010000307.1:0-46345 GCA_034437715.1 Caldilineaceae bacterium | reverse complement strand
GATCTATCGCTGACCCACTCGATGATTCCATTGGGATCGTGTACGATGAAGCTCAACGCCACCACCGAGATGATTCCGGTGACCTGGCCCGAATTTGCCCAGATCCATCCCTTTGCGCCGCTGGCCCAGACCGCCGGTTACCAGGAAATGTTTCGGCGTTTGGAAGCGTGGCTGGCCGAGATTACGGGGTTTGCTGCTACCTCACTACAACCGAATGCTGGCTCGCAGGGTGAATATGCCGGTCTGCTTGTCATTCGTGCCTATCACCAAGCGCAAGGCAATGACCACCGCACCATCTGCCTGATTCCATCATCGGCCCATGGCACCAATCCGGCCAGCGCCGTCATGGCGGGCATGGAAGTGGTTGTGGTCAAGTGTGATGAGGACGGCAATGTCGATCTGACCGATCTGCGCGCCAAGGCGGAACAACATAGCGCCAATCTGGCCGCGCTCATGGTGACCTATCCGTCCACCCACGGTGTTTTCGAAGAAGAGATCGTTGATATCTGTCAGACCATCCATGCCAATGGCGGCCAAGTCTATATGGATGGGGCCAACATGAACGCGCAAGTGGGGCTGACGCGACCGGGCGACTTTGGGGCCGATGTCTGTCACCTGAATCTGCACAAGACCTTCTGCATTCCGCATGGTGGCGGTGGCCCCGGCATGGGTCCGATCTGCGTAGCGGCCCACTTGGCTCCCTATTTGCCTAATCATGCCGTGGTGGCAGGCGTCGGTGGCAAACAAGCCGCAGGTGCAGTCTCGGCCGCGCCCTGGGGCAGCGCGGCGATCCTGCCCATCTCCTATGCCTACATTGCCATGATGGGCGGCAGTGGCTTGACTCAGGCGACCAAGGTGGCAATCCTCAATGCCAACTATATTGCTGCGCGCCTGACGCCCTATTACCCGGTGCTCTATCAAGGCAAGCATGGCCGCGTAGCCCACGAGTGTATTATTGATACACGCCCGCTAAAACAATGGGTTGAGGTCGAAGATATTGCCAAGCGGCTAATGGACTATGGCTTTCATGCGCCGACTATGTCTTTCCCCGTCCCCGGCACGTTGATGATCGAGCCAACGGAAAGTGAGTCGCTAGCCGAACTGGATCGCTTCTGTGCGGCGATGATTGCAATTCGTCAGGAGATTACGGCGATTGAAACGGGTCAGGCCGACGCGCAGGACAATGTACTCAAACATGCGCCGCATCCGGCCCATGTGATTATCAGCGATGAATGGCCCCATGGCTATTCGCGCCAAGCAGCCGCCTATCCCGCGCCGTGGGTGCGCGAGCATAAGTTCTGGCCCGCCGTGGCGCGCATCGACAATGTCTATGGCGACCGCAATCTGGTCTGCGCCTGCCCACCTATCGAGGCATACGCATAAATACTGCTAGGGTGTTGCCAGGGGTGGGCAAGCCTAGTAACAATGCTTTCCTATTCCTGGCAGCTTAATTTTGCCCAGTTTGTAGCAATTGCCCCACCTGTTCTGCCACTAGCCGCAGTGGAGCACCGGTGTGGTAGGTGCGGCTCAACATAATGCCGCCTTCAATGGCCGCGGTGATAAAGGTGGCGAGCTTCTCGGCCTTTGCTTGGGCATAGCCACCGGCAATCAACTTTGTCGCAAATGCGGCCTGTAGCAAGGTATAGGCTGTCTGGCAGGCGTGGTTCAAGCGTTGATTGGTGGTAGCGGTCTCCATCGCCACCGTGGTCAAAGGACCACCACGCCGAAAACCAGATCGTTCGACTGCCGTGGCAATCTCGTTCACAAAGGCGCATAGGGCTATGGCAGCATCATCACTCACGGCTAGGCCAGCGCGAATGCGCTCCGCTACGGTCTGCCCCGCCCAGGTAATCGCCGCTTCGGCAATCTCATCCTTGCCTTCGGGAAAGTAGTAATAAAGTGACCCTTTGGGCGCGCCACTCTCTTTCACAATCTGCGTAAGACCTGTAGCATGAAAGCCCTGACTTTCCAGCAAATCACAGGTCGTTTCGATGATTTGCTGGCGCACCCCACTCATGCCGAACGCCTTTCCAGTTGAATGCGGATAAAGACGGTGCCAGGGGCGACGGTGGGCTGACCCTTTGCGTCCAGAAAACCCAACCGTTTGGCGGTTGCTTCGCCTTGTTTTGCAATCATTCCCCGCACAATCTCCATCATCAACTCAATGTCTTGAACTAGCTCCGCAGTGCCCGGTACTTCCTGGCCACGCAAGCGCGCCATCACGGGTGCGCCACCGCGTAGATTTTTCCACCATGCACTGTGCGTAAAGAGATAGAGTGTGTCACCTCGCTCATGATAACCAACCGGAATCGTATAGCGTTTGCCACTCTTGCGCCCCTGAAAAGCAAGCACCATGAGCGAATGGCTCAAGAGGCCATGTAGCGGCGATCGCAGCAGGGTCTTCATGATCGGGTTGATGATGCGATAAGCCGCTTTGGGCAGCGGCGGTTTGGGGGCTTGCACTTCACCTTGAACAGTCATCCTAGTTCCTTTCAATTCTATGCGAGTGAGCTACCCAAGGCTAAAGCGCTTGGGCTTCCAAGTCGGGGACTTGGAACTTTTCGGGGGCTGAATGCTCAACTACGCTATTCATGTATCCACCCGCGTACCTTTCCGTGGCTCCCACGGTAGTTGGTATTAAATTGATGGCAGCGTTCACATCTCTATCGTGGATGCTGCCACAGGAAATACAAACCCAAGTGCGGTCACGTAGCTGTAAGGATTGATTGACCGCACCACAATCAGAACAGGTTTTTGAGGAAGCAAACCAACGGTCATGCTTGACAATCTGACCACCCGCCCAGGCGGTCTTGTAGGTCGCAAACTGGACAAATTGCGCCCAGCCCGCATCGTTAATCGACTTGGCAAGTTTGTGGTTTTTGACCATGCCACGAACATTCAAGGTCTCAAGCCCGATACAACCAAACTGGTCAACGATCTGGCGACTCAGTTTGTGGTGAAAGTCTTTACGCTGATTGGTAACGCGTTCGTGAATGGTAGCCACAACATGACGAGCTTGCCCACGGCTATTGCTGCCTTTGATCTTACGGGAAAGCCGTCGTTGGCGAATCCTCAACAGCCGTTCAGCCTTGCGCAAATACTTTGGGCTATCGATTTTCTCGCCTGTGCTGAGGATGGCGAAGCTAGACAAACCCAAGTCGATGCCCACACTGTCGGGTTTTTGGGTCGGGGTAACGTGTTCTATCTCGCACTGGATGGAGACGAAGTATTTGCCGGTCTTGGTTTTCGACACGGTTGCATTCTTCATCTTCCCTTCAATACGGCGATGCTGTACGAGCTTGACCCAGCCCACCTTGGGCAGATAGACCCGTCCACCTTCAACTCTGAATCGCTGGGGGTAGCGGAAAGACTGCTTGTCATGCTTGCGCTTGAATGTGGGATAGTCGGCACGCCCAGCAAAGAAATTGCCATAGGCTTTGTCAAGGTCTTTCAAAGCTTGTTGCATGGCTTGACTGTCGGCATCCTTCAACCAGGGATAGTCAACTTTGAGCCGGTCAGTCAAATCCGTGGCACAATCGAAATAGTTCAAGCCTGTTCCCGTCTCCTGATAGTAATCTTCTCGCACCCGTCGATAGTAGTTGTACACAAAGCGGATACAACCAAACTGGACGGCCAGCTTTTCGCTCTGTTCGCTATCAGGATAGATTCGGAACTTAAAGGCTTTTTGGATCATCAGACGTTCTTTTGGTTTTCAATATACAACTTGACGACTTCAAGCGTGACCGAGCCAACCGTTGATATGAATTTGCTACGTGTCCACAATGTCGGCAGTCTGGACTTTAGCTTAGGAAATTCCAACCGCAAGGCGTGTGAGGTGAAGCCTTTAACCTTGCCAACGATGGTGTCAATCCCGATCCGCGGATCGCAATCAATGATGAGGTGGACATGATCGGGCATGACTTCCATTTCCAAAATTTCATAGCCATAGTCCGCTTGTTTCTCGTAGATCAATTCCTTCAATCGTATATCAATACCATCAACCAATACCGAACGCCGATACTTAGGGCAAAAAATGACGTGGTATTGACAAGAGTAGACAATGCTATCTGCCGTATGGTATTTCTTGGAAGTCTGACTTATCTGCATGTATATATCCTTATAGTTAGATACGATATATGCAGTATATCATTATCAGTAGCATTGCGCAAGGCGTCTGAGATACAAATCGTGCTAAAGCACACGCCCGTTTGGACGTAAAACGGTAAGCTCTTATATCCCAAACCTGAAGAATTGGGTTTTACGGGCTTTCTCTATAATTTAAGGACATCAATAAAGTAATGTATTTACTTTTACCCTACTTCATAGTACACTAATTATAGTAACTGGTCTGTATAATTGTCAAGCAAAAGAAATGATAGAGAAACTATCCAGCGCGGATGATTTCTAGCATAGTGCCAACCGGATAGAAGGAATGCCTATCATGGATGCGAAAATTTTAGTAAGTGGCGCAACTGGGAATGTAGGGGCAGAACTTGTGAAACAATTGACGGCGCAAGGGCAGTCTGTGCGTGCGGTCGGTACCAATGTCGCGAAAATTCAGCAGCAATTTGGGGTAGCGGCAGAAGCGGTTGCATTAGATTTTGCCAATCCTGCAACCTTTGGACCCGCCTTTGCCGGTATCCAGCGGATGTTTCTCATGCGACCACCGGCAATTGCCGATGTGAACCGCTTTATTGCGCCAGCAATTGATGCCGCACAACAAGCGGGCGTTCGTCATATTGTCTTTTTGTCACTGATTGGGGTGGAGCGGAATCGAGTTGTGCCCCATTACAAAATCGAGCAGTACTTGATCCAATCTGGCGTGGACTACACCTTTCTGCGTGCCAGTTTCTTTATGCAAAACTTGAATACTACCCACCGCGCGGAGATTCAGCAGCGCAATGAGATTTTTGTACCGGCGGGCACGGGCAAGACCAGCTTTATCGATGTACGCGATATTGCCGCGGTGGCGGCGTTGGCACTGTGCGAAGCGGGTTACGCCAATCGCGCGTATGATATAACGGGGAGTGAGGCACTGGATTACGCGCAGGTAGCGGCCATCCTGTCGCAAACCCTGGGTCGGCAGGTCACCTATCGGCAGCCGTCACTGCTCCGCTTTATCTGGCATTGGCGTGCGCAAGGCAAACCCTGGCCCTTGATTCTCGTCATGGCCGGCATCTACACCAGCGTACGTCTAGGCTGGGCAGGCCGGGTGACGGCGGAAACCGAACGCTTATTGGGCAGAGCACCGCTGACTTTCAAGCAATATGCAGCAGATTACCGTGACTATTGGTTGCCAGCTTCAGCTTAAACCTTTTTACCGTGTGGTCGCGGTTTCAAGCCATGCCGCTTCGATCCAAACGCCACTCGCTTGGCTGGCAATCAAGGCCAGATCAATTGTCGTTCCTGCCGCATTATTCCCCAGATCCACCGTCACTTCTGCGCCCGCCGGTGCGGCTGGAAAAGTCGCCAACGTTTGCCCATCAACCAAGCGGATTTGCAGGTCAACATTGGGCAAGGTCTGATAACGAATCCGCAGATGGCTTTGCGCGGGGGCATGCATTAGTTGCAGCAACGCAGGCTGCCCAATCAGGGCGCGGCGCACACCGGATTCAGTCTGCTCTAGCTGTCCCCAGTTGAGTGGGCCGAGCATGAGATACGGCACTGATGCCACCGGTGGCTGGACGCGATGTACGGTGATGCGATCATCCACATAGAGCGGTGGTTCATCGGCAAAGATGGCGTTGGCCAATTCTTCGGTATACGTGCGCTCCAAACCGCCCGGCATCTTGTAGCGATCTTGGATGACAATGTCGATTCCCAAATCCGTGAGTACAGTGCGCCCTAACGTCCCTGGATCGCCAACCAGAATGTCCGGCCCCAGGTGGCGCAACTGCTGCAAGACGGGGATGCGCTCGGTCAGTGTGCGCGGATCATCACGGCTGATATAGGCAACGGCCAGCGGTTTCTGGTGTACAGTTTGGTAGAGCAGATAGCCAGGGCGATCATAGTTCATGGGCAGATTGAGGATCGCTCGCACATCTGGCATAGCGCGCAATTGGGCGTAGAAAGCTGGCGTATCCGGCGGGCTCATCGGATACGGCGCTACCCAAAATTCACCGAGAATCCCCATCAGTACGAACCCAGCGAGGCAGGTAGCGATTGCGTTGCGCCGTCGCTGCAACAGCGCGCCCATCCCGATCCCCGCCAGTACCGCCACTGCGAGTTGTACCATCAACGCGTAGCGGCTCACGCTGCGGCTAATGCGCATAAAAGGGACGCTGCGGTTGAGCAGAGCAAAGGGTGTCCACTCTGGGGTGGTCGTGGTCAGCGTGGTTGGCACATCGGCTTCGGTAATATTGCCCAGATGAATGCGTGGCCCCAACGCCAGCAACAAGAAAAAGCCTGCGCTTACCAGCCAAAAACGCGCTTGCTTCGGTCGCCACCAAATCGCAACCAAACTCAGCAGCAACGGCAGATAACCCAGGCTAATGGTGCGTTCGCTGACCGGCGCGATTTGATTACCCGGCCAGGTGAAGCTGTCGGGCCGAAAAAGGGTATGCAAGCGATTGGGCACCAGGAAATCTAGTAGGCTGGCACTCAAGGTATAGAGATCACTGGTGGGCCGCACCATAAAGCTAAATTGCAGCGCCTCGCGCACCATGGGGATCAACACGGGGCTGAGTAGAAGCAGCATCAATATTCCGGCAACTACAGGCGGCAAGAGGGCAGCTTGTAGCGCTTGGATTTTCGATTTTGGATTTCCCCACAGCACAGAAAATAGCTGCCAAAGGATCACCAACAGTGTAAAGAAAAAGAGATAGAGCACAAAGTACCAATCACACAGGCCGGTGAGGGTAAGAAAAAGGCCGGCCATCAGCGCATGACGCAGCCAAGGCTGCCCATGGCGACTATGGGAGACCGCTTTGAGCAGATAAAGCACATAAAAGGGAATCCATTCCAAGCTCATCACCTGCATGTGGCCGAGCAAATGGGCCATGTGAAAGGGCGCAAAGGTGAAGATCACACCGGCGAGAAAGGCGGCGTAGTGGGTGGCGAGGAGCAGGTGGCGAGGGGCGGGTGATGAGGGGCGGGTAGCGGGCTGCAGGTGATGAGAGGGCGCGTATGTAAACTTCAGCAGCCACAGTGTGAGTAGATAGACGCCATAACCGCCGATCACCCAACTGAAAAAGACCACGGCATTGTACGCCAGAAAAAGGCTACCACTCAGTTGGATGGGCAGGGTAAGCAGGCCATTAAAGGGGTTGAGGGTGTGAAAATAGAGCCCCACCCCTGTCGGATAATAAAGCAGATCAGTGACAAAGGGGGTCTGTTGGCGCTCGATCAGCGCAACTTTCACCCACCACAAATTCCAGTAATTCTGCCAGCCATCAAAGCTGTCGCCCGGAATCGCCGTGGTCAATTGCGTAACCAGCGGCCACGTCATGAGGACGGTGAGCAGTAGATAGCCCAGCAGAACGAGACAATGCAGAAATGCGTACCGGATAGCACGCGGCGAATGATGGGTCACAGAGCACACATTATTGGGGGTTGACAGCCAACCGCGCCGCCTGTAGAACATTCTGCATGAGGATCACATTCGTCATGGGGCCCACGCCGCCAGGAACGGGCGTCAGCATCCCCGCGACTTTGGCAACCTCGATTTGCTGGCAGTCACCCTTTAGCCCATCATTGGTGTAGGTGGTGCCAAAGTCCACCACAATCGCGCCCGGCTTGACCCAATCACCGCGCACCATTTCGGCGCGGCCAACGGCCACACAGAGGATATCCGCCGTGCGACAGAGCGCGGGCAGATCGCGTGTGCGACTGTGGGCAATCGTCACCGTGCAGTGACGATGCAGCAGCAGCAGAGCCATGGGCTTGCCCACAATATCACTGCGCCCGACGACAACAGCGTGTTGACCGACAAAATCCACACCCGTCGCTTCGAGCAGCGCCATGCCCGCCGCCGGCGTCGCCGGTGTGAAATAAGGTGGATGTTGGGCCGCTAGGCGACCTGCGTTGACGGCATGAACACCATCCACATCCTTGGCGGGATCTAACAACATCAACAAGGCCGCGGCATCGATGTGGCCCGGCAATGGCTCCAACAGCATAATGCCATGAATCTGCGCATCGATGTTCAATGCTTGCAAGGCCGCGGTCACGTCGGCTTGCGTGGCCGTGGCTGGTAAGATTTTGGCTTGAAAGGCAATATCGACGCCTTTACAAGTACGCTCGATCGCACGGGCATAACCGGCGGCGGCCTCGTCATCGCCCACACGCAGGATCGCCAGGGTGGGCGTCACGCCATGCGTTTGTTGCAAGGTGGCGACTTGGGTTTTGAGTTCAGCCCGCCGTGTTTTGGCCAGATCAGTGCCATTTAACAACTGTGCGCTCATAGTTCGACTCCCAGGGTGGTGACGCAGACACTGCGGGCAATGGCATAAGCGGCAGTTGCCTGCGCCAAGAGCGTGTCACGCTTGGCCGACCATGTAGCCACATACGCGTCATCTTTGATAAATTTCAGGTTGATATTGATATTGACCACCGCGCTATAGAGCGCAGCATTGGCCAGATACATGGCCACGGCGGCATCGCTGACCACATTGGCATTGCCCTGCTCGCCCACTGGGGCGACCAATGCGAGCACCGCCAGACACTTCTCGGCCACAGTAAAGGGGACTTCAGCGGCAGCTTTGAGCGCATCCTGCAAGGCTACCGTGCGTGCGGCCTTCTCGCCCTCACTCGTCTTGGGCATAGCATAACAGGCTGATACCGCGTTGAAGACTTCGACATCCCGATCCGCCAACGCCAACAGGTCATGGCGTAATTGTTCACTGCGCGCGAGCAATGTCTGCATTTCGGCGGCGACCGTGATATACTTCTTGTTGCCCAGCGTAAAATTGATCACCATGCTGACTAATGCGGCAGCCTGGCTACCAGTAACGGCGGCAGCACCACCACCGCCAGGGGTTGATTGGCGCGCGGCTAACGCATCGCCAAAGGCACCAAGCGTTAGCTCGGCTGTTGTCGCTATTGTTGTCATCTCATTCCGATCAGTTGGCACAATCTACAGTAGGACAATGAATTGTTATCAGTATATCACCCGGATTTCTTTCCACGAAGCGGGAAAAGGTGTTGATCAACCATTGCCAAAAGGAAATCCAGCGCAACGGTTGGAATTCCTGTAGAGTAACAACCCCAGCAACTTGTGCTTAAAACGCTGCCGTTTGTATAGCCAATCGGCAGATTTACCCATAAGCAGCGCGGATTTGGGCGCGAAAATGGCTACAATGCAACAATTGTTGTGGTGGATTAGTAAGAAACTCGCAAGATTCGATATAATACAGCGCATATGCCTGATTGCAACTCCTCGTTTATCAAAAACAGCGCGCTGGTTGTAGACGAGTTCAAAAAATATCAAATTTATGGCTTACCGCCTACATCACGATTCATGCCTTATCATGTATTCTTAGATTATGAATAATTCATATATGTATGCCGACCTTGACGATTGGGATGATGCTGAAGAAGATGAAGTTTTATACGAATCAGAAGAACTGAGTCGGCAATTTACCCTGGAGGACGAGGAGGCAATGGAAAGCATCGTTGCCGATGATCTGCCTGTCCTACCGCTGCGGGGCGCGGTTGTCTATCCAATGATGTGGTTGCCCCTCCCGATTGGGCAAAAACGCAGCATTCGCCTTGTTGAAGAAAGCCTGCCTTCTAGCCGCATGATTGCCCTGGTGGCTAGTAAGGATGAAAATATCGAAGAACCCAACCCAGACGAAATCCATACCATTGGCACCGCCGCCCAAATCCACCGCGTGTTGAAAACGCCGGATGGCACCATGCGCTTGGTGATCCAGGGGTTGGAACGCATTCGCATTATCAGTTACATTCAAAAAGACCCCTACTTACGCGCCCGCGTCGAAGTGATCCCCGAGGCGGAAGAAGAAAATCTGGAAATGGAAGCGCTCATGCGCGCTGTCCAGGAACTCTTTCGTAAATTGATCGAGCTTGAACCCCACATGCCAGAAGAGCTGGCGATCATGGCCCTCAATGTGGATGACGCGCGCCAACTAGCCTATTTGGTGGCCAGCAGTATGCGGCTGGCCACAGACCAAGCCCAACAATTGCTCGAGATGGACCGCATTTACGACAAGCTCATGCGCTTGACGCAACTGCTGAAGAAAGAGATCGAAGTCCTGGAACTGGGACGCAAGATCCAGACCGAGGCCCAAGGCGAAATGGAACGCATGCAGCGCGAATTTTATTTGCGCGAGCAGATCAAAGCGATCCAAAAAGAGTTGGGCGACGATGACGAGCAGTCAGCCGACATTCGCGATTTGGAAGAGCGGATTATAGCCGCCAGCATGAGTGATGAGGCAGAAAAGGAGGCAAAACGGGAACTGGAAAGAATGCGGCGGATGCCGATCCAAGCCGCCGAGTATAGTGTGATCAAGACCTATCTGGATTCGTTGGTCAGTCTGCCGTGGCAAAAACAAACGTCCGATAATCTGGATATCCAACATGCCCGCGCCGTTTTGGATGAAGATCACTTTGGGTTGGAGGAGATCAAGGAGCGCATTCTGGAATTCCTGGCGGTGCGCAAATTGCGTGCCGACCGCCGTGATGAAGCGCGCACAGAGAATATCCACGACAAAATCCGGCGCGAACGCGAAGGGGTGGTGCTCTGCTTTGTCGGCCCACCGGGCGTAGGCAAGACCAGCCTGGGGATTAGCATTGCGCGCGCCATGGAACGCAAGTTTGTGCGCTTGGCCCTGGGTGGTGTGCGCGACGAAGCGGACATCCGCGGTTTCCGGCGCACCTACATTGGTTCCATGCCGGGGCGGATTATTCAAAGCCTGCGCCGCATTGAAAGCAACAACCCCGTCTTTATGCTCGACGAAGTCGACAAATTGGGACGCGATTTCCGGGGCGATCCCAGCAGTGCCCTGCTGGAAGTGCTGGACCCCGAACAAAATCGGGAATTCCGCGATCACTATTTGGATGTGGCCTTTGATCTCAGCCAGGTGATGTTTATCACAACGGCCAACATCCTCGACACGATCCCCAGCCCCCTGCGCGACCGCATGGAGATCATCGAGTTGAGCAGCTATACCGAAGATGAAAAGGTGCAGATTGCACAAGGCTATTTGATTCCACGGCAGATTCGCGAAAATGGCTTGCGCGTTAGTGAAATCGATTTTACCGAAGACGCTTTGCGCGAAACGATCCAAGGCTATACGCGCGAAGCTGGTGTACGCAACCTGGAGCGCCAGATTGGCAAAATCTGTCGCAAAATTGCCGCAAAAGTGGCTGTCGGTTCGGGCGACGGCAGCATTGTTGTGGACAAAGCAAAGCTTGGACAGTTCCTCGGCAAACGCGAAATCCATGCCGAAGAATTGATAGAACGGGCGGAACAGCCCGGTGTGGCCGTAGGTCTGGCCTGGACAGCCACCGGCGGCGACATTATGTTTTTTGAAGCCACTAAATCTCCCGGCGACAAAGGCTTTACCCTCACAGGACAATTGGGTGACGTAATGAAAGAAAGTGCGCAAGCTGCGCTTAGTTATGTGCGTAGCCGCGCCAGCGCGCTCAATATTGACCCCGACATTTTCCGCAAGTCGGATATTCACCTGCATATTCCAGCCGGTGCCATTCCCAAAGATGGCCCCAGCGCGGGCATTACCATGGCAACAGCGCTGGTGAGTTTGCTAACCGGCAAACCCTTGCGCCCCAAGCTGGGCATGACGGGTGAAATTACCTTGCGCGGCAAAGTATTGCCAATTGGCGGTGTGAAGGAAAAAGTGTTGGCTGCCGCCCGCTTTGGGTTAGAAACGGTTATTTTACCCAAGCACAATGAAGCGGACTTGGCGGATGTACCCGCAACTGTTCGCGAAAAATTGAACTTTATCCTGGTGGATACCGTTGATGAAGTATGGGCAGCCGCTATCAATGCTGATTTGAATGAGGGAGATAGAAAGGCCGAGATGATGACCACATGAGTATTTGGAAGGAAAATTTTGTGAGTAGAAGACGAAAACCATATAGTAACGGACAGCCGAAACCGGCGACGCCGAGTGGTGCGCCCAGTGGTGCGCCCAGTGGTGCGCCCAGTGGTGCGCTTGGTGATCCGACGAGTAGTACGGCTGGCAACAGCAGCCAAGGCGCGCAAGGCAGTACTGCGTTGCCCGCGAAACCGCAGCGCAAGTGGTATAAGGTCGATCTGCACCTCCATACCCCCGCTTCGAATGACTATGAAGAGCCCAAGGTCACCTATTTTGAGTGGATGTCCAAGGTCATCGAAAAAGAGTTGGACGTTATTGCGATTACGGATCACAATACTGTCGCCGGCATTGCCGCCATCCAACGGGAAATTGAATGGTTGACTCGCCTAGAACGCGATAATCGCTTGACCGAGGAAGAGCGCAGCCGATTGCAGGCCTGGCGTGGCTTTGCCGACAAGGTGATGGTGCTGCCCGGCTTTGAATTTACAGCCACCTTTGGCTTTCATATTATTGGCATCTTCCCACCCGACATGCCTGTGCGCCAATTGGAACATATTTTGCTGAGCCTCAAAGTGCCGCCGGATAAACTCGATCTGGGCAGCACAGAGACGGGCGCCACAACCGATGTCTTGAGCGCCTATAAAATCATTCACGATGCCGGTGGCATTGTAATTGCGGCCCATGCCAACACGACCCACGGCGTTGCAATGCGCAATTTTCCTTTTGGTGGCCAAACCAAGATTGCCTATACTCAGGATAGCAACCTGGATGCGCTTGAGGTCACCGATTTAGAACGGGTGGGGCATTCGACGGCACGCTTTTTCAATGGCAGCAAAAGCGAATATGCGCGACGCATGCATTGTATTCAAGGCAGCGATGCCCATCGGCTGGTGGTCGATGCCAAAAATGCCAAACGCCTGGGCATTGGTGAGCGCGCAACAGATATGTTACTGGATTCGCCCACCTTTGAGAGTCTCCAATCACTGCTGCGTGGCACCCAGTTTGACCGAACACGCGTCACGCGTGAGGCGGACAAACCTTTTGATCCCCTGGTTGCTGCCCGTGAAGAAGGGCCCACGATTGTACAGAGCTTTCACGAATCGGCCAACAAGCGCAGTGGCAAGCTCACGGCGATCCTGGCAGATGTATGTGCCTTTGCCAACACGGCGGGGGGGGTCATCTATGTCGGCGCTGGCCCACGCAATGACAAACCCAAAGGTTTGACCAATGCCAAACAGGTCGAGGAAGAGATCCAAACCGACCTCAGCGAGCGCTTGACGCCACCGCTAGCCGTCAAGATCGATCTATTTCAAAGCCAAGACGCCAATATTCTACGGCTGCGCGTGCCCAAGGGCGACAATCGGCCCTACTGTTTGGATGGCAACAAGTTCTATGTGCGCGATGAGACGGATACCAGCTTGGCCGTGCGCGACGAAATCGTGGCGTTGATTCGCGAAGTGCTGATGGAAACGGGCAAAATAGTACCCCAACGCACGCAGCAAAGCGCCAATCAAAATGCCAATATGCCCCAAGAGCCACGCAATCGCCCCGACAATAGCCGGCGCCCGCAGGAACGTCCTCGCCGCCCAGAGAACGTCCCCAATGGCCGTGAAGCGATCAGCAGTGTCCCAGAGCGCAAGCCTGAGGCAGTGGAAGCCGTATTGCAACCAGAAACGGCAATGGACGTCACCGATGCCTTTTATCTGCCACAGGTGGGGGTGGAAATTGTCCACAGCGAGGAACGCAACGGCACCCACTTCCATACGATCCGCGATCTGCGCAATGGGCACCTGATTACAAATGTCACGCGCAAGGGCGCACGCAAGCTGTGGAATTATGCCATCCAGCAACACGAGGACAAACGTGTGCGCGCCGATAAAGTTGAGTGGCAGGGCAATGCGGGTCTCGTCCGTTCGCAAGCGCGCGCCGGCAAGATGCGCTATGACCTGGCCTTGCGCGAAGGGGATCAGGTACGTGTCTTCTATGGCGTCACGGATGATGGCATGGAAGGCGCTTGGGCGGCGTTTGTGCAGGAACTCAGCCCCGAATAAACGAACGTAGGCGCGCTGCGATTTGCCGCGCGCCTACATTCGGTCGATTGACCACGCGCGGTTACCACACGTAGATCAAGACCACGATCGTGACCATCCATAGCACCCCATTGATCAGCGAGGGGCGGTCTTCGAAGATCAACTCATCGGGTGCGCCCCCGCGTTTTTGCACATGAATCAGATAGAGATAGCGCGCAATCGCGTAAAAGACAAACGGCGTTGTCAACAACATGCGGCCATCACTTACCAAAGCCGTTTGGGCCTCAAAGCTATAAAACGTGTAGGTCACAAAGGTGCTGGTGGTTACCAAACTCATGATTTGGTCCAACAGGGGTAAATTGTATTCCTGCAAGCTGCTGCGATGGGCGGCCGCGTCCCCTTGGAGCAGCGTGATCTCATGGCGGCGCTTGCCAAAGCCCAGAAAGAGCGCCAGCAACGTAATACAAACATAGAGCCAAGGGCTAAAGTTTGTTACATGGGCAACGAGCACGCCAGCCAACACACGCAACAGAAAGCCGAAGGCCAGCACCATCACATCAATTAAGACAATCTGTTTCAGATAGAAGCTGTAGGCAATATTTTGTAGGAGGTAGACAAAAATTACGACGCCCACCCACCCATTGAGCCGGGTTGCCAACCCAATGCTAACCACGGCCAGCAGAATCGCCGCAACCGTCGCAAACCGGGGATGCAGTTGGCCGGCGGGCAGGGGTCGGCTTTTTTTGCGTGGATGCAGCCGATCTTTTTCAATATCGGTTAAATCATTAATAATATAGACACTGCTTGAAACTAAGCAAAAGCAGAGAAAAATCAGCGTTGTCGGGATAAAGCGGTCGATGTCAAACAATTTACCGTCGAACACTAGACCTGCGTAGATAATCACATTTTTTGACCACTGGCGCAAGCGCATGGTCTTGAGCAGTCCCAAAAGATTCTGTCCGAATTGTGAGGGCATGTGCAATTCTTATCGATTATTTTTTGCTCACCTGTGGATGAGCCTGTTTTTGATGATTCGCAAAATCAATCTACAAATTTCTTATTGAACGATGAGAGGCATGTTACTGTATGCACCTTGCTTCGTCAAGCTAGGCTTGTCCGTGTGTCAGAAAATCTATGAGCAATCCAGAAACGCCTGTCCCACCCGATGATGCCCCCGGCGAGCCACCAAAACGGCAAGCCGCCACCAAGAAACCCAATACGAAACAACGCCTCGATTTGCTTCTGGTGGAACGTGGCTTGGTGGAAAGCCGTGAACAGGCGCGCCGTCTGATCATGGCCGGCGAAGTGTTGGTGAATGAAACGGTGCGCGATAAAGCGGGCCAGACCTTTCCCGTCGATGCAGTGCTGCGGGTGCGCAATGCACTGCCTTATGTCAGTCGGGGTGGCCTCAAAATCGCGGCCGCCTTGGATGAATTCAAGATGGATGTTCAAGGCAGAATAGCAGTCGATGTCGGTGCCAGCACCGGCGGCTTTACCGACTGCTTGTTGCAACGCGGTGCCGCGCATGTTTATGCAATTGATGTGGGCTATGGACAACTGGCGTGGAAACTGCGCAGCGATCCACGCGTCACGGTGATGGAGCGGACCAACATCCGCCATCTTACGGCACTGCCCGGTGGCTTCCAGGCGAATCTGGCGGTGATCGATGCCAGCTTTATCAGCCTGACGCTTGTCCTACCGGCGACGTTGCCCCTGTTACAGCCAGGCGCGGATGTGATTGCCCTGATCAAACCCCAATTTGAAGCGGGCAAAGCGCAAGTCGGCAAAGGCGGTGTGGTGCGCGATACGACCGTGCATCGTCATGTGCTCGAAACAGTTTTCCGCTTTGTGCAAACGCTTGGCCTGGTGGTCAATAGCTTGCATCTGTCGCCACTGCTGGGCCCCGCCGGCAATGTTGAATTCCTCATTTGGTGCCGCCAAGGCACAAGCCCAACGATTGACGCCGCAGCGGCGATTACACAGGCTCTCGAATCCGCCAACGTCCTCAGAAAAACCCCGTAAAGCATCCGGCGTAAAATATCGCCAAGAAGGCTGTTGGGAACGCGCATTCTTCCCTAATTTAACGGCAGTGATCCGCGCCCGATGCCCAACTTACATGCCCCATAAATTTGCGCTTACCGATTTTGAGGGATTCAGGGGAATTTTAGCGATTAATAGTATGGACGCCTACTTTGTGCAGTCGCAAAATGCTTGCACAAAGGCGGCAAATCTGCATTTCCACGCAAAGCTATATAATACTTCGCTGCCAACAACCTGTCATCTCATATTTCGCGCGCGGTGATTCAGCCAAAAGACGGAAAGATGTCGCTAAACATAGAGCGCTTTGGAATAAGTATTACGTAAGCAAAACTGCTTGATTCATTAAGAGATACTTATGTTGTAGGTACTGATCCTTGTTTCACCGTACAAATCATCAAGCATAATAAACATTTGTTTAAGGCCTACGTAATAAAAATCCATTCTACAACGTTTGACGCATGATAATACTGAATTAGTTAATCAATTCTGCCGACCAGGGTAATACAAACGGCACATGGATTAATATTTTGTAAACAATTTAACGTATTTATTAATTAATTTTATTTTTTGGCAAGGGAATTGGGTGTTCGACAACGATTATATTTATGAGAAATCTTAATCGGATCAAGGACTAACAATATGATGGCTCTCGAAAAATTTACCAGCACTGATTTTTCTTCTCATCTGAACCAACCATTCAAACTTGTTGTTGATTCATTCCCGCCCATGCTCCTACAACTCCGCTCTGTTCGGAGTATCAACAATGAGGAAAACGGCCGCATGCACGCTGCTAGCAACCAATTTGTTGTCGTTTTCCATGGGCCATTACGCCCACTATTGCCCAAACGGATCTATTGCATAGAACATCCCACCATGGGCAAAATTAAACTCTTATTCGTCCCCATGGGGCCAAGTGGCAGCTCAATGCAATACCAAGCCACCGTTGTTGCCTAAACGCGATTTATACCGCAATCGCCTTTAGATGATAGTGCATTACCAGGATAAATGGTTGTAAATTTTTATCATCTGTGGCATTGCTCAAGGTAATTTGGGTGCTGGCGGTCCAATCTTGCCTTAGTACAGTTGGGCGTAGATACCACGGCAGTCAATCAGGCACGTTTACTCATGTACATCATGGTCAAAGTAGGATGCCTTATTTACGCCGGGATCTACTAGTTTAGCGCGTGATCACGCTAGGCGGGGTTGGCGGGGCCGAGGTGGGGGCTTGGTTGAGGGGCACACGACGCGTAACCATATACCAATCGGCAAAGCTTGCAAAGCGTTCAGCCGGACGATTTAGGGGTCCAATTTGAACATTTTGCACACGTTTATTCACGCCATAGGTATAAACCGGATAGTATAGCAACAGCGAAGGCACATCTTCAGCAAAAATTTCCTGGAAACGATCATAATAGGCCTTACGTTCTGGCTCATTGGTAATCGAGCGCGCCTTTTGTAAAAGGTCATCCACCTCGTCGTTGCGCCAGCCGGCATAGTTGAGTCCACCCTCTTCAATTTGTGAACTATGCCATAGCCAGTATTGATCAGGATCACCTGGAATATCCCATACCGTTAGCACGGCGTCAAAATTGCGCGGCTGCAAAAAATCACTCATCAGGCTCACAAAGCTCACGGGGGTTGGCACCGCACGCACCCCAATCGCTTGCCAATCCAGCGCAATCCGTTGAATCAGGGCTGTTTGTAAGGCCTCATCCGAGGCATATAACAAAAATTGCAGTGGCACACCCGCTTTTTCGCGCACACCATCGCCATTGCTATCGATCCATCCGGCACCCTCCAGTAACTGTATGGCTTGTTCTGGATTATAGGCATAGTGGGGAATCTGCGTATTGTAGGCCCAGTTTTCGGGGAGCAGTGGGCTGTGTGCAACCACGCCTAACCCAATCGCTACCTCTTCGACCAAAGCATCACGATTCAACCCGTAGTAGAGTGCTTGGCGCACTGCTTTATCCGCAAAAAATGGCACATTCGCATTATCCATGTTAAAGGTCACACTTAAAAAGCGTGCCTGAATGGCCGAAAAGAGTGCCAGATCATCTTGCGCCGCGGCCATGGGAAATTCGGCGGGTAAAATCCGGGCAATGCCGTCAATTTGATCTTCCATATAGCCGGTTAACATACTAGGATGATCGGGGTAAAAACGAAATTCCAGCGCTGCAAGATACGGGGAAACGCCCGCATAAAAGGGGCTCGGCTTTAGGCGGATATGATCAGCCGCCATCGCTTCGACCATCATTGGCCCCGAGCCGATGGGGGTACCGTTGAGCGGTTTACTGGCGAGCTCGGTCGCGGGCACATTGCCATAGATATGTTGGGGTAGCAACCCAATGGCGGTGTAATCTAAAAAGGGCGAAAAAGGTTCGCTCAGGGTAAAGCGCACGGTATAGTCATCGATTTTTTCAACCTGCACCGTGCGCCACAGGATGACCAGATTCGGAATGTCAACGACATCGGGATTTTGCAGAATCCCCATGGTAAAGAGCACATCATCGGCGGTCACTGGTCGGCCATCGTGCCAATATTGGTCGGATCGTAAACGGAAGGTGTATACCATTTCATCGGTAATCGTCCAGTCGAGCGCGAGATCAGGAACCACGCGACCATGCTGGTCAATTTTGGTCAAACCGCGAAAAAGCAGGGTACACAGATCTTCATCAACTTCGTTGCGATCGCAGACAAAGGGATTGAGATAGCGCGGATTACCAACGACACCCTCACGAAAGATACCACCGCGATCGGGCACCAAAACCGTGGTAACAGCATAGGTGGAATAGCCCAACAAACTGACGAGTGCCAACAAGCCAAGACAAGCCAATAACACCTGCCAGCGGAGGTGGCGGCCTAAAGAATCAGTTGGTGTAGTGGGAAACGAAGGTGGCGATGCGGACATAAATCTATTGAGCTCATCTGTGCAAAGTGTGAGTTACAGTCCATCAGCGACGATACTATACTCCGCAGCAGCACATAAGTACATTTTTACTCGTGTAAAAAATGGTACTTTATGGCGCTGCTCAGTATAAAGTCACCTACTCACACGTACGGTTACTATGCCACTTGCGCGTAAGCCCCGGCTAACCGATGAGCGTCTATTGATGAGCGAATCTACAAAAATCACCCAAGCGCCTAATCGACGTTGGGTGATTAGTACGCCAACGTTAAATTTCATCACCTGCTGCTGAATGAATTCAGAGCCTGGAATAGAAAACGTGTTTAAACACGTTTGCCGTCTCAGGTGTTGAATTCATTCAATACGAATTTAACGTTGTCGTATTAGACAGTAAAAGCATCGGTGGCTGTCATCTAGTAGATCCCAGCGTAAATAAGGTACCCTATTTTTACCATGATGTACACGAGTAACGTGCCTTATTAACGGCCGTGGTATCTACGCCCAACTGTACTAGGAGCATATCACTTGACGATTCCTGAGCAGTCAGTTAGCGTAGGTCACGTTTGCAACGTGACAATCTACCCAAGGCCACAACATCTTCCTAACCAAGCCTTGTGCTTCATTGAATGAATCGTCACGTACCAAACGTGACCTACAAGCTGAACAGTCACGTTCTACCGGCGCACCTATTCAAATGTAACGGCCAAGAGCGAAAGTAGGAAGAAAACACCAGCCAACAGAAAGGTCAAATTGTACAGTGTCTTTTCCATCCCGCGGCGCGTGCGATAGATGTCAGAACCACCGAAAGCGCTGCCCAGGCCACTTGCGCCACTGGCTTGGATCAAAACAATCACGGACAAAGCAATTGCAACAATAATGGTTGCAATCATTAAAAAGCTAACAAACGTCATAATCGTACTCCCTTATCAATAAACCCGAAAATCATCAAAATTGCAATGGTATGCCCATACATAAAATCTTTTTAGCAAATTTCTCTTGTGCAAGTATAACAAGGCTATGGTTGTTCACAAAATCTATGCCGCAGTCACGCTGAATATTACTGTGCATATTACTGTCCATCGGGCAGTGTATAGCGATAGAGCAATGGGTTGGCGCGCTGATCGCGCCGCACAAACAAGCGGCCGTTTGGATAGCGCGTCTGCAACTCGGCCAGCACCGTTGGCGCGGCCGGTGCGATCAAGATCACCGCGCCAGCCGGGGCATCATCGGGTACGGTCTCGGTAAAGGTAACCGCCATGCGCGGCGGTCTTTGCCAATCATTGGTCAAGAAACGGAGTTGCGGTGTATCACTAGCCACACCCGCAGCATTGGGTGGGGCAACCACGATGATGGGGCGTCCAACGGACAGCGCGCGCAATTCATACCCAAGCGCGCCCACCACATCGGCTTGTTGGTGGGCAAAGTGATAATAATCGACACCATTATTCAAGCCAACCCACAGCATCAAGCCTGCCAGCAGATAATTCACAAGATTGCGCAGCCAGGGACCAGCGCTTTGCAAGAGGGCCGCCCGCAAGCGATCCAAGCCAAATGCCAGCACCAGCCCCGTGGCGGGTAATACCGGCAAGAGAGCGGGCCACTGGGGAGCACTGGAGACCATCCACATGGCAGCAAGCAAACCAACACCCAACCATGTGAGCAACAGCCAACCGACGCGCCGATCCAGATTAAAAGCAAGGGCACCAATCGCTAGTATGAAGAGTGGTGCCAGTAGATCATGCAACAGCGGAACCGGCCAGCCACCGAGCTGGCTCAGATCGCCTTGTTGCCCCAGCGCCAACAGCGTTGGCTGCCAGTTCCGGGTCAAATTGCCGGGCAAGGGGGGCAACCACTGGCGCAGGGCAAACCAACGTACCCCCAGCGTAGGCGCAGCCACCACCCACAGACCAATCACCCACAGCACAAAATGACCACGGAAAAGTGCGCCCGTGCGTTGCGCCGGCCAACAATGGGGCACCCATCCCCATTGCACAAAGGCAAACCCGATCCACCAGCAGAGCGCGATCAAAACAAACGCGAAGCCAGGGGTGTAGAGCAAGGCACTCAGGCCAATCAACACACCACTGAGACCGACAGCTAGTCGATCCTGTGTGCGCCAGCCGCGCAGGAGTGCCCAACAGCCCAAGCTACCCCAGCCCACTATTTCCAATAAAACAGGAAACCGGCTAAAAAGCAAGGTAGCCCCAGTAAACATGACCAAAATTGTTGCCATCAAAGCCGGCCCCTGCCCCCGATCTTCGTTCAGATCAGCGGCCAAGCGGTGGGGAACGCGGCGAAATAATTCTGTGCCCAGCAACCACGTCGCCGTCAACACCAAGAGGGTTGCCCATAACCCAGCCAAGCGGGTGCTCAACAAGAGATCCTGCGTTAGTTGAAAAAAGAGCGCAGGCAGCGCCACAGGCAGCCGGGAGAAGGAATCCAAACCTACGGCAATTTCAAGCGGCATAGCAAAAAAAGGCGACGACTCACCGGCGCGTAACCAGTCGCTGGCCGCTAGACCAAGTTGCGCAACCGCGGGATTGACAAAGCTCGGTATTTCCGTTAAGCGCCAGCCCACTTGCACCACGGCAAAGCTCAAGAGCAGCAAAAACAGCGGCCAACTTGCCGCGGCAGATTGCGGTTGTTCATGAACAGCAGCAGATGAATATTCTGGCTCCGTCGATTGCAGGCGCGCGGGGAACAATCCACCACCAATAAAAAAGCAGAAGAGACTCGCCGCCCAAAGCGCCAATGTGAGCCACGGTGCTTGTGCCAAAAGCGCCAGCAGCTCTTCCCAAAAAGCCGACAGCCTGGGTAGGAGCGCCTCGCCCGCCGTAGAAAATCTACCCACACTTTCCAAGCTTGCCTGCTCGCTAAACTGAAGCCAGGCCGCGACACTTGCGACAAGCGATAATAGCAACCCGACAATCACAGTACCCCAAGCCAACCTTTGCCGTCTACGCGCCCGCGGCGTCCACCCTGTAGCGACGGTGACCGATGCAGGTTTATCTGTCAAAGGCCAGGGGGCTGCCAATAAACCAAAAGTAACCGCAGCAATCGCCAACCAAAAGAACGCCAGATCACGCGTATTGCCCACAAACAAGGCGCGTAAGGGTGAAAAATCAACGATGAAATTGATACCTTGGGTAAGGATGGACAAAATCGATGCGGTCAGATCAGAAGGACGGAGGAGAGCTTGCACACTATAAACAATGGCAACGACAAGCAGCAAGGCGATAAAACGAAGAAGACGCACGCAACAGCCTTTCGTAGCCCGATTTCTTCAATCAAGAATTTTTGCATCCCGCGGCAAATTACGCTTGGGGCAAAACAAAACATGCCAGCAATATAGAGTTTCCAAGGTAGAAAACCCTATGTTGCTAGCGCGTAAGAGATCTGGTGATCAGCGGCAAGGAGCGGTTGACATAAGCATCTGCACGAAACTTATGTCAACCCAACCCTGTTACCTTAATAAACGAATGAAATTAACTTTCAATCGTGTGTTCAGCCGGCTTATCAACATTCAGAGGGGCATTGGCCTTGTCGGCAGTGGTGGATTCTTTGCGGAATTCGCGAATGCCTTTGCCTACAGCGCCGAAGACTTCTGGTAATCGGCCTACGCCAAAGAGCATGGCGACGATGAGCAAAATAATCACAAGCTCCCAAGGGCCTGGAATAATATTCATAACGATTCTCCCTTTAACCTCGTGTAGTCACTACACATAATCTATTCACGAACATGACACTTACGACAGATTCACAGACGATTGTTCATCGTTGTTCTATACTTGCTGTTGTTTGAAAACAGTGGTTTCTATCGGATGGCTTTGAGCGGATGGCTTTTGGCGACACGCTACTGATCATAGGATCAATCACCCTAAGCTTGGGCATCAATCTTTTCAAACAAAACACAGTATAACACTCATTTAGTAGAATTATAACACGGTTGGCAAGATGTGCAAACCACTAGCCATCGACGGGTGTAATTCACTTTGGGGAAATTTTAGAACTGGTCAGCAAAGTGTGCCGGGGACGAGCGGGGTGCAGTTTGTCAAGCCGGTGTGGTCGTCGCTCGTCCCCGGCACACTTCCCCAACTTGAAATGCACCCGCCATCGACGATTATAAGGTAAGATTTCATCTTCGCCTGCCTGCTCGAAAGGCAGGGTTTGATAAAAACCCAGATTTTTCATCCGGGCTGCTTCTATATCATGCCTATCTATGCTACAATTGGCCTGTGGTGCCAAGGGATGTTTTCTATACATGTGGGCAGTACACTAGATACTAGGCATACTTATGTTGGCTGAATTGCATATTCGCAACTTTGCAATTATCGATGATCTACATCTGGTTTTTGGGCCAGGCCTGAATATTCTGACGGGCGAAACCGGTGCCGGCAAATCAATTATTATTGATGCAGTCGGCATGTTGCTCGGCGATCGCGCCTCGGCAGAGTGGGTGCGCGCCGGCAGCGAATTGGCCGAGATCGAAGCAAGCTTTCAAGTGACTGAAGGCGAAATCTTTGACGAACTCCAGCCCATCTTAGAAGAAAATGGTCTGGACGACCCCACCAATCCCCGTTGGATCACGCTGGCGCGCGAGGTGCGGCGCACAGGGCGCAACATTTGTCGCATTAATGGGCGCATGGTGAACTTACAATTGCTTGGCGATGTGACCGGACAGTTGGTCGATGTCCACGGCCAGGGCGAACATCTCAATCTGTTGCGCCCCAGCACACACATTCACCTGCTCGATCGCTATGCCAACCTGCTGCCCCAACGACGCGTGGTTGCCACGCGCGTGAACGAATTACGCCGCGTGCGCGAGGAATTACAACGCCTACGCCAGGATGCGCGCGCGATTGCCCAGCGTATCGATCTGTTGAGTTTTCAAGCCGAAGAAATTTTTGCCGCCCGTCTCCAGCCCGGTGAAGACAACGAGCTGGAAAGCGAACGGCGGCGGCTGGGCAATGCCGAGACATTGATCAAGCTGGCCCAAACTGCGCAGACGATCCTGAGCGAAGGGGACGGCGAGACGCCCAGCGCGCTCGATCTGGTCAGCGAAGCCGTGGGGCGCATCGAACGCATGGCGCGTGTCGATCCAGACATGACTGCCACCGCCGATGAAGGGCAAGCCCTGCTAGAACAGCTTGCGGAGTTGGCACGCAGCTTGCAAGATTATGCCGATCATCTCGAGTTCAACCCCGAACGGCTGGAGGAAGTCGAGGAACGCATCGAACTCATCCTGGGCCTCAAGCGCAAATATGGCGACACGATTGAACAGATCAATGCCTTTGGCCAGCGTGTACAGCGCGAACTGGATGAGATGGGCAATTGGGAAACCAAAACCGCCGCGTTGGAAGCAGAAGAAGATCAATTATTACAGACGATCGGTGGGTTAGCCGCCGTCTTGAGCGAACAACGCCGCATTGCCGGTGAACAACTGGCGCGCCAAGTGGAACAAGAGTTGGCCGATCTGCGCATGGCGCGCGCGCGCTTTGCCGTTGCCATTACCCAAACCGACCGCGCCGATGGTGCCTATCTGCCTGATGGGCGGCGCGTTGCATTTGAAAGCACCGGGGTCGATCATGCCGAATTTATGATCAGCGCCAATCCCGGTGAGCCGCTCAAGCCGATGGCACGGGTGGCTTCGGGCGGCGAGACGGCGCGCTTAATGTTGGCGCTGAAAAGTGTGCTGACCCATGCCGACGCCACGCCCACCTTGATCTTTGATGAGATCGACCAGGGCATTGGTGGACGCGTGGGGGGCGTGGTGGGGCAAAAGCTCTGGATGCTCACCGGTCAACAGCGCACAAACGGTCATGCCGCCCAACATGAAATGGTACGCGTGGCACATCAGGTGCTCTGCATTACCCACTTGCCCCAATTGGCGGCCTTTGGCGACCAACATTATACGGTGAATAAACGCGTCACGCTGCTCGATGGCGAAGAACGCACCAGCACGGTCGTACGCCAATTGGATGACAGAACGCGCATTGAAGAGCTGATGCAAATGTTGGGTGCCGAGAGCGAAGCCGGTCGTCGCTCGGTGGAAGAAATGTTGCTTGATGTGCAAAAAGTGAAAGAGGCGGAATGATCGATCGCCGTCAGCATTACAGTGATGATGCATCACCTGATCTGGAAGGATAGAATATGGAAAGGCGAACAGCCAGCGTATGATCGCAGCGGTGGGTTCGTCATCCAAGAAAGAGACTCATGATACGCACAATCCTACGCACGACCCTACGTACAATCTATCTGGGTTGCCTGATGCTTAGCTTGGTTGCCGCGCTTGCGGGCAATATTCTGACTGCGCTGGCCCAAACCCCGCCACAACCGGCGGTGGCACCAACTGTCTATCTCCTCACTTTTCGGGGCGCGGTTACCCCGGTCTTGAATAAATATATTGATGACAATATCGGCGCGACCAATGCCAATGGTGGCGATCTGATCATTCTGCAATTAGATACGCCCGGTGGCAGCGTAGAGATCACCAAAGCCATCACCCAGCAGATGTTGGCGTCGCCGGTGCCGATTGTTGTCTATGTCGCGCCGTCCGGGGCACAGGCGGGCAGCGCGGGCACCTTCCTCACCCTAGCCGCGCATGTGGCGGCCATGGCACCGGGCAGCAGTATTGGAGCGGCGAGCCCGGTGGGCGCCGGTGGCGAAGATGTGGGCGAGACGATGCAGGCCAAGGTGACCAATATCCTCAGCGCCGACATTGAAAATCTAGCCATGCGCCGTGGCGAAGCGGCTGTCACCTGGGCGGTGGCTGCCGTACAAGAAGCCGCTGCCGCCACCGCCGATCAGGCATTAGCGTTGGGCGTCATTGATGTAATCGCGACCGATGTTCCCGATCTACTGGCCAAGCTCAATGGCTTTGAGGTAACCGTGCAGGGCGAAGCACGGGCTTTGGTAACCGATAATATGATCATTGTTGAACGCGAAATGAATGCACTACAACAATTTCTTAATTTTATCGCCAATCCAACAATTGCTACGCTGCTCTTAACCGTTGGCTCGGCGGGGCTGATTGCCGAGGTATGGAACCCGGGCACGTGGATCCCCGGCGTGATTGGCATCATCTGTCTGTTATTGGGTCTCTATGCATTGGGGCAACTGGACGCCAACTTTGCAGGGCTGGGATTGATCGCGCTGGCGCTGATCCTCTTTGTTGCCGAAGCGTTTACCCCCACCTTTGGGGCGCTCACGATTGGCGGCATTGCCGCCTTTATGCTCGGTTCGGCCTTGCTCTTTGATGCGCCGGGCATTCAAACACCGTGGCCCACGGTGATCAGTTTGGCGATCCTGCTGGGCGCGTTTACCTTTTTTGCGGGTTCGCTGGGGCTGGCGGCTCAACGACGACCGGCGCTTACAGGCAGTGAAGGTTTGCTCGGTCAACGCGGTCACATTAAACAACCCTTTGCCCACGGTGAACCCGGCAGCGTTTTTGTAGCTGGCGAATGGTGGAACGCCGAGTTGCAAGGGGAAGGTGCGGTAAAAGTTGGCGACGAAGTCACAATCCTCGCGCGCAAAGGCTATACATTGATTGTCAAACACGACACATAACACATTTTTAGATCACATATCCACGTACAATGAATCATGAAAAGCAGCTATGACGGAAACCACAAATACCTGGCGCAAATATTTAACAGACTACAATGAAGGACTGGGCCTCGTCTATGAGCGCTTTGTGCTCAATGATTTTTTGACGGCGTTGCGGCAACAGTACAACTTGAAATCTGTGCTAGAAGCGCCGCTCTATGGCATGGCCGGGGTTAGCGGCATCAACGATGTGGTCCTGGCCCAACAAGGCATGGAGGTGACCCTAGTCGATGACAATCTGGAACGCTTGCGTGGCGTGCAGCGGATCTGGCGCGACGATCTGCACCTGCCGGTCAATCTTGTCTATAATCCACCCGATCGTTGGCACGATCTGCCCTTTGCCAACGGCAGTTTTGATCTCACCTGGCAATGGGCCGGTCTTTGGTACATTGCGAACCCGGCTGGGCTACTGCGCGAATTGGTGCGCACCAGCCAAAATCTAGTCTTTGTAGCCATGCCCAACAATTTACAAGTGGGCTATTGGTTGCGCAAGTTGGTCATCGACCGCGACTTTTTTGCCACGCATGATGAGCAATGGACCGACATCGAACGCATCCGCAACATTTTGGCGCGCGAAGGGGTTGAGATCATTGAAGAGGGAGTGCTCGATACGCCACCCTGGCCCGATACGGTGATGCCAGCTAATGAGGTGCTCAAACGGCTGGGCATCCGTAGCAAAGGGTTGGAAGCGCAGTTTACCGGTGACAACTGGCAGTGGAGCACCATGGCCTACTATTTGGGGCAAGAACCGGATCTCTACGAGCGGGTGATCAAATATGCCTGGCTGGATCAGGCGGAACTGCCCTGGCAGGCGAAAGCGATCTGGGCGCATCATCGCTACCTATTGGGCCGAGTGCGCGCATAGACACGAGACAGGAGATAATCATCGTAGTATCTGCTGGGAAAACGAATAGGAGCGAGCTGTGAAAACGATTGTTTTAGAAACACCTGGTGAATTCCGCCTGATCGAGACCGCGGAACCAGGCGCGCCGGGGATGGGTGAAGCGTTGGTGCGGGTAAAACGGATCGGCATTTGTGGCACTGATCTTCATGCCTTTCGCGGTCGCCAACCATTTTTTAGCTATCCGCGCATTTTGGGCCATGAATTGGGTGTCGAAGTGGTGGCGCTGGGCGAAACCCAACAGCCCCATTCCTTGCAGGTGGGGGATCTTTGCGCGGTTGAACCGTATTTGAACTGTGGCATTTGCGGTCCTTGCCGGCGCGGAAAAACCAATTGTTGCCAGCAACTCAAGGTGTTGGGCGTGCATATTGATGGCGGTATGCGCGAGTATATCACGGTACCGATTCACAAATTACACAAAGCCCAGGGTGCCACGCTGGAACAGTTGGCTGTGGTTGAAATGCTCTGTATTGGGGCCCATGCCGTACAGCGCGCACAGGTGACACCCGGCGAAAGCGCGCTGGTAATTGGGGCCGGGCCCATCGGTCTGGCGACGCTGCAATTTGCCAAGCTGGCCGGGGCCGAAGTGATCTGCTTGGAGTTAAATCCGCAGCGGATCGCCTTCGCGCGCGCCAACCTGGGCATTGAGCATTTTGTGAGTAATACCGAGGGTGTCGAAGCCGCGTTGCAAGGTTTGCTGGGCGGCCAAATGCCGACCTTGGTCTTTGACGCCACCGGCAACGCGCAGTCGATGATGCAAGCCTTTACCTATGTGGCGCATGGTGGGAAATTGGTCTATGTAGGGCTGGTGCAGGGCGAGCTAACCTTTAATGATCCCTATTTCCACAGCCACGAATTGACGTTGCTGGCCTCGCGCAATGCCACATCTGCCGATTTCGCCTATGTCGTCGATTGTCTGAATCAGGGTAAAATCCAGCTGGATCCGTGGATTACGCACCATGCCTCGCCGGAGGAGTTGATCGAAACTTTCCCGACTTGGCTAGACCCGGCCACGGGGGTGGTAAAGGCGATGTTGGATTTCGCGTGAGGGGTGAAGGGGACAAAGAGTGAAGTCTTTACGACTGATGTTTTGCCTTATGCTACGCTTTCGGAGTGGTCTGCGTCGCGGTGTAAGAGGGTCAGCGCTTGTTGCACTACCCCTTTTTCGCCTTCAAAGGTCATAACGTGCAGGGCTTCTGCTGGCGTGAACCAGCCAACCGCGTCCACTTCGTAGCTGGTATCGGTCAATTCGCCCGCCACCATGTGCAGCAGATAGAAATCTACCAATTTGTGGACTAACTCTGGCACCTCTTTTTGGTAGGTATCCCAGTACCAGTAATCAATGGTTTGCAGAAAGGCCTCTTGCACACTTTCGATGCCCGTTTCTTCGGCAACTTCGCGGATCGCAGTCGCCAACGAGGTTTCGCCGGGCTCGCGTGAGCCTTTGGGCAATTGCCAACGTTGGCCGCCATGGGTCGCGATTAACGCGATTTGCACAAGGTCAGTTTCGGGCAAGTGCTGATAGACAACGCCGCCAGCCGAATAATCCTGCCGGGTGCGACGCCAAGTGCGTTTGGTTTCCTGGGTAATGGCGGGTAAAGCGTTACGTTCGTTGGTCACAAATAGGTAGAGTCACTATTACTACACGACAAACAATACACAACAATTAAAATTGCATTTACGAAAGGGCACGTTGCCAATGTTGGTCGGTTGGTGTGCCGCGCAAGGGGCCATCGGCCAGGGTAATCGAAAGCGCAACCGCCACCCGCTCCCAATTATCATTGGGTGGGTGGGCCGCAAGCCGGACAGGCAAAAAGGCTGGCGTGAGAAAAGCTAATGCACTGGCTAATTCGTGCAAATTCCAGACCATGCGCGCCCGCGCAATGATCACATAGGTTTCCATCCACTTGTCTAGCAGTACAAACCAAGCCGCCAGATCTGGCCCAGCACCACGCTGCGCCACGGGCAGCGGTCTACAGCCATCGTCAAAGTCAAAAGCGATGCTACCCTGTTCGTTCACATAAACCCGGTTGGGCGTAATCGGGCCAGGTGAATAGCCAGCCAAACTCCACGCGTGAAAACTGGTGTGCAGTGCGCCGATCAATGGGGGCAGCAAGCGTGCCAAATTATGCTTCAGCGGTTTCATGCCCAGCGGCGGCTTTTTGCTACAGATAAGACGTTGCTGCTCAATCGAATAATAATCCATAAATGCAATCGCGCGCTGTCCTTTCGAAGCGATGCTACGGCATACTGATCAAAACGGCGATAGCAGCCAATGCCACAATCACCCCGATCAGAATCCGGTTCGTATAAAATAGCTCTTGCCAACTTGGCGTTGTGCGTGTGCTAGTGTAGAGGCCTTCCGTCGTTATCGCGGTCTGCATGGATAACGGCTTCGAGCCAAAGAGCAATTCACGCAATTCACGCACATTGGCGGGACGTTCACTCGGGTGCATCCCCAGCGCATAGAAAATTGCACGCTCTACTCTGGACGAAATCTCGGCATTGAGCAACCGCAATGACTCCAAGGTGCCTGGGTGCAGGAAGCGTTCACGCGCATCGACAGGTGGCTGGCCGGTCAGCAGATGATAGAGGGTGGCGCCAAGGCTATAAATATCACTGCGTTCATCGGTAAAACTGGTGTCGCCGCCATATTGTTCGAGCGGTGTATAGGCAACTGTGCCGCGGCCCTGAACAACAGTAACGGTGCGGCTATCATCTTTGAATAATACCTTGACGAGGCCGAAATCCACCAGTTTGATATCACCGCGAAGTGTTACTTTGATATTGCTCGGCTTGATATCGCGGTGCAGTACCGGCGGATCCTGCTGATGGAGATAGTCTAAAGCGTCTAAAAGTTGGGCTGTCCATGTCAACACCTGGGCTTCGGCCAGAAATTCATTGCGGCGTCGGGCATCTTGTACGATCTCCTGTAAATCGCGCCCTTCGACAAAGTCCATTACCAAATATTCCCGGTTGCCATTGGCAAAATAGTCCGATACTTTGGGTAAATGGGGATGATCGAGCCGCGCCAAGATGCTGGCTTCGGTGCGAAATTGCTCGGTGATTTTCTCCAGCTCGGTCTCGGAAGTTGTGTTTTCGGAAAGATGGGGTAAAATCTCTTTTACCGCACAAATGCGGCCTTCCAACCGTCGATCCGAAGCTTTGTAGACCGCGCCCATGCCGCCCTGCCCAACCAATTCTAGAATTTCGTAGCGGTTGCGCAAAACTGTGCCTGGGTCTAAAATGTATTGCACAGGTATACCTCCACAACACATTGATACGCTTGACACGACAGCCACGACAACGCCGTGAATAGAGAAGAGCACCCCCAAAGGGTAGTGCAATGCGTTCTGGCCCAATATCGATTTTCGGCTCGCGACAAAGGATCTCGCCGTACAGCGCGATTGGCTTGCCAGACGGTGCTAGCGATTGACCGAGAGGAAACCGTTTTAGAGAAAGGTGATACCATTGGCATTTTTAGATGTTGTACTTTTAATATATACTGGCTGAATCGCGTGACCATCCAGTCATGCCATACAATTTTACAGCTATCTATCTTTACCATTAGGGGCTATTACACAAGGGGCCTGACAGTTACTATCCTGACAGTTACTATCCTGACAGTTACGACGAAATACATTAAGTAGGCAACCATTGCTTGCTTAATCGAACGCTCGAGTAGAATAGCGAGTATCGTAAGTACATCCTGCTGCATTATGCGCCAGGATAGCAATGCTGTCAATACTCATGGGCCGGGTAATAGAAAATCGCGTACGCTCTTTTATACTCCGCAGCAGCCCATAAGTACATTTTTACTCCTGTAAAAAATGGTACTTTATGGCGCTACTCAGTATATTTTATAGGCAGCGTCGCTTATCGGCAAGTGAACTATCGTTGTTTGGACCATTCTCTTATTCCATCAGGCGTATTCCCCAAAGAATATTCGTGAGAGTATTCGTCTGCGTGCCAATGGAAAGTACGTGAATGTTCACGTTTGCGCTGGGTGCATTGAAACTTTCTACGATCCAATCCAGACGCCATCTCAGCAAAAGGACTTGATATGGCTATAACTTCTGAGCAAAGTCATCCAATTACAGAACAGTTACAAGCAAAACCCAAAACGCGCGAGACAGCCATGCTGGTCTTGCAGCGCGGTTCCGAGGCGGGCCGCCGTTGGCCGCTCGAACGGACGCGCACACTCACGATTGGGCGAAGTGATGAGTGTGATATTGCCTTGCCCGATCGTCAGGTTAGCCGCTACCATGCGCGCATTACCTGGCGCGGGGATGGCTATCAGTTAGAAGACTTGGGCAGCAAGAATGGCACCCATGTCAATGGCCAAGATGTAGAGGGTGTTGTACCCTTACAAGATGGCGACGAGATTCAGATTGCCCTGCGCTTTAAGTTGGCCTTTGTCGACGCTGGCGCAACCGCCCCGCTCACCTTTGATAATGACAAAATCGGCCTACGCTTGGACAAAGAGACACGGCAGGTTTGGATCAATGGCATCCTGGCCGATCCGCCGCTCAGTCTGCACCAATATCGGCTGCTCGAAATCCTGTGGGATTCGGGGGGCGGGGTGGTGACGCGCGAGCAGATCGTGGATGCCGTCTGGCCCGAAGCTAGTGGTGAAGGGGTGAGCGAACAGGCGATTGACGCGCTCGTGCGGCGGCTGCGCGAACGGATTGGCGAAACGGATGAAGAATTCCGCTACATTGTCACCGTGCGCGGCCATGGTTTCCGCTTGGAGAATCGTTGAACGTACCTACTGTAACAACGCCCAATGCCGCGGCACAAACACGGCTTGGGCTTTACGTTCACATTCCCTTTTGCGCGCAAAAGTGCCCCTATTGTGATTTTAATACCTATGCCGGTATGGAAGATCACATTCAGGCGACGGTGGCGGCGCTCTGCCAGGAAATGGAACGCTGGCAGACGCCGTTGCGTTCGCGCAGCATAGATACGATCTTTTTGGGGGGTGGCACGCCGACCCTGCTGGCTGGCGCACAACTGGCCCAGTTATTTGAAGCTATCCACGCCCACTTTCAGGTGTCGCCCACGTGTGAAATCACCAGCGAGGCCAATCCCGGCACCGTAGACCGCGCCAAGTTCGAAATCCTACGCGGCCTGGGGGTCAATCGCTTGAGCATTGGCGTGCAAAGTTTTCAACCGAATGAGTTGGCTTTTCTGGGGCGCATTCACGACACGGCAGATGTCCACAAGGCCTTCTGGGCAGCACGCGCGGCGGGCTTTGACAATATCAATCTGGATTTTATCTTTGGCCTGCCTGGGCAATCCCTGGAGAAATGGCGCGACACACTCGAAGAAGCAATTGCGCTGGGCACCGAGCATCTCAGCTTGTACAGCTTGATCGTTGAACCCAACACCCCGCTGCATCATTGGGTTGCCACCGGCAAAGTCAATGCGCCGGATGACGATCTTGCGGCAACCCATTATGAATATGCCATGCAACGGCTAGGCGAAGCCGGTTATGTTCAATATGAGATCTCGAATTGGGCCAAAACCAGCGCCAAGGGGACTGAGCCACCAGCAATGCCCGCCAGTGGGGAGCAAACGCCGCTGTTCGCGTCCCAACACAACTTGGTTTATTGGCGCAATCAAGAGTACCTGGGCATCGGGCCGGGCGCGCATAGTCATCTCTGGGCGCGCAGCGCAGAGGGCAATCTAACGCGGCGGCGCTGGGGCAATCGCAAAGCCGTGCCAGGCTATGTCAAACGCATGCAACAAGGTGTATCGGTTGAAGAAACCAGCGAGGCGATCGAGCCGCGCATGGCGATGGGTGAGAGCATGATATTGGGCTTGCGCTTGTTGCAGGAAGGTGTACCCTTGCACCAATTCCAGGCCATGCATGGGGTTGCGTTGCAAGCGATATTTGCCAAGGAGTTAGCCCAGTTACAGGAGTGGGGATTGATCGAACTCGACGCGGCGCGGGTACGCTTGTCGCCACACGGTGTGCTATTGGGCAATCAGGTTTTTAGCTATTTTCTACCAGATCCATAAAGGCATTTTTTCTATGACGCGGGCACTCTACCCTGGAACTTTCGATCCGATTCATCATGGCCATATTGATATTGCCAGCCGAGCCAGCCTTATTTTTGATGAGGTGATCGTGGCCGTCTATGATGCGCCGCCTAAAAAGCTTTTATTTACCACGGAAGAACGGTTGGCATTGGCCAAAGAAGCGTTTGCCCATTTGGTGAATGTGCGCGTGACCACCTATACGGGATTGACAGTCGAATGTGCGCGTCAACTGCAGGCCCAGGTGATGATCCGCGGGCTGCGCCACGTGACCGATTTTGAAAAAGAATATCAAGTTGGCATGGCGAACCGTCAATTGGCCGGTGATATAGAATTATGTTGCCTCTTTTGCAGTATCAACTATGCCTATGTCAGCTCCACAATTTTAAAGGAAGTGGCAAGCCTAGGTGGTGACTATGCCTATTGGACGCCGCCGCACGTACAACAGGCATTGCAACATAAATTCGGCCAACGCCAGGCAGCGATTACCCCGCAGGATAGTAGTGGCCGTAATCCCAAACTTTCGCATCATGGATAATGCATTTGTCTACTAATTTTCTGGTTTTATTCGCTCGAAGCTTGAGAGGTGTCCCATCGCAATTCTACAGTTGATTGATCAACTTGCTGATACATTAAACCGCAGCCGCCCGATTCCTCTATCTACATTGCGGGTGATTGATAGCAATGAGTTTGCCCAATTGATTGAGCGGATGCGGATCAATGTGCCAAGCTCGATTATGGAAAGTGAACGCACCCTGGCCCAGCGCGACCACATTTTGGCCGAAGCACACGCCGAAGCAGAGCGCATTGTTCAACGAGCCAAGCAACAGGCAATGGAAATTATTAGCCAGGATGCCGTGATGCAAACCGCGCGCGATGAAGCTGAACGCATTTTGGGCGAAAGTCGCGCGGCAGCCCATCGGCGTGCAGCCGAGGCCGATCGCTACGCGGTGCAGGTGCTAGAAGATTTGGCGCAAAAACTCCAAATCACGACCAAACAGGTGGATAACGGTATTCAGTTGATGAAAAACAATCGGCTGGCTGCTGGCCTGGCCGCGGACGACACCCAAACATAAGCACAGGGAACAGGGAAAACGAGACACGAGACGAGGTCTCCTTGTCTCGTCAGTCCTCGATCTGCCTTTCTTTTGACAGGCGCGTAGATTCGCAGTATACTACACAAATGTCCTTGAAACAGGTGTTTTCTGTTTGCACTTTGACAAACGTGTGCAGCAACGTGTACAGCGTAGCGAGAAGAGATCATGCAATTTAACGTTGCCCAATTATTAAAGGAACCGGTCGGCGCAACAAGAATCTATGCGCTGCATGAGGAGATGGATCCGCTCGACAGTGAATTGGAATTACTCAGCCCGCTGATGGGTACGATCCAAATTATGCGTACCAATAGCGGTGTGCTGATCAACGCTGATTTTACCACGGCAGCGCGCGTTGCGTGTGGCCGTTGTATAGAACCGATTGTGATGCCACTGCATGTTCAATTGGAAGAAAGTTTCCGCCCCCTGACCGAGGTTGAAACAGGGCGGCTGCTGCGCCCAGAAGATTTTGAAGGCGATTCAGCCGATTTTGAAGATGAAGCATTGTTGATCGACGAACATCATATTCTTGACTTAACCGAAGTTGTGCGTCAAAATATTTGGCTGGCTGTACCCATGTATCCCAGTTGCAATTGGAAAGGCGCAGGCGAATGCCCCAATCTCACGGCACAACGGGCTGCGCTGCGTGCAGCAGAAGAGGCTGAGTTATCGGCGGAAGAAAAAGCGAATAGGTTACCCGAAGGTGTTGATCCCCGGTGGGCTGCGCTTTTAAAGCTACAGCTACAACCAGGGGACGAAAACCCTGAATAAAATAGTGCATCTTGCGCGTGTGTAAAGTGAACGCGCAGCGGCGAACACAGGCGGCATGGATGCACAAACCGAATTTTATCTTTATGTAGGATGAAGGAGTAATGAAATGGGTCCTCTACCAAAACGTAAACTGAGCAAAGGGCGTCGCGATCGCCGCCGTGCCCATGACGCCATCGGCGTGCCGCACCTAGTTGACTGTAGCAACTGCCATCAAATGATGTTGCCGCATCGGGTTTGCCCCAACTGCGGCTACTACAAAGGGCGGCAGTTTCTCGATATTCCTATCGATACCAAGGCTTAATCGAGCTGTCACGAAGGGATTTGGGCATCTGTTCCAAATCCCTTTTTTTATTCATGAGTATGCTTATGTTTTCATTTCTAACCCACCATCCATCCACCGTCTTTCTTTTTCCTGGTCAGGGCAGCCAAGAAGTTGGCATGGGCAAAGCGTTGGCCGATCGCTATCCGATCGCGCGCCAGACCTTTGCCGAAGCTGATGATATTCTGGGCT
This sequence comes from Caldilineaceae bacterium, assembly GCA_034437715.1. Taxonomy (GTDB): domain Bacteria; phylum Chloroflexota; class Anaerolineae; order Caldilineales; family Caldilineaceae; genus JAHBVH01. The sequence continues at coordinate 10,426 of DAOTTR010000307.1, read as the reverse complement.
TTTCACTCAGCCACCTTTGCTTTGCAGGGCCAGTGGATGAGTTGACGGATACAATGAATGTACAACCGGCTTTATTGGCGGTTTGTGTTGCCCATTTGCGCGTCCTCCAACACGAGGTTACCGGCGCAAAGCTATCGCCCCCAACCAATCCGCCGGCAACCCCACCAGCGATCTTTGTGGCGGGGCATAGCCTGGGCGAGTATACAGCATTGGTGGCCGCGGGCAGTCTCAGCTTTGCCGATGGCCTGCGCCTGGTACGCGAGCGCGGCCGGTTGATGAAAAGCGCTGGCCAGCAACAACCCGGCATGATGGCCGCGATCTTGGGGTTGGATGAAGAGAAAGTCAGCACAATTTGTCGCGAAGTCAGTGAAAGTGCAGGCGTTGCTGTTGTGGCCAATGACAACTGTCCTGGGCAAATTGTGATCTCTGGCGACAAAGCGGGGATGGAAGCGGCGATCAGCGCATTGTCCGCCGCAGGGGCACGCAAAGTGGTGCCGTTAGCCGTCAGTGTGGCGTCCCATAGCCCGCTTATGCAGCCTGTAGCCGCCGACTTACGCGCCGCGATTGATGCCACGCCACTTGCACCGCCGCTTGTCCCGTTGATCGGGAATACCACTGCGCAGCCCATCACAGCGGCAGACGAAATTCGTGCCGAATTAGCGGCCCAACTCACGGGCAGTGTGCGCTGGACAGCCTCGATGCAATTTGCGCGTAATGCTGGTGTGATCAATTTTATTGAAATTGGCCCAGGCGATGTGTTGACCAGCCTGATGAAACGCATTGATCGCAGCGCCGAACGGTGGGCCTTGAACGCGCCAGATAGCATCCAGGCCTACGTGCAACGAGTTGTATAGAAACCGTATTCGCCATTTACTGATTTTAACGCTATAATATAGAATAAGACCAGCAAACGTATCTCTATCGGATATGACCATGAATTTTTCGGGCAAAGCAGCATTAATCACGGGCAGTAGCAGCGGCATTGGGGCCGCTATCGCCCAGGAATTGGCCAATGGCGGGGCAAAAGTCGCGATCCATTATCGCGGCAATGCGCAAGGGGCCGAAGCTATCGCGGCCACGATTCGCGATAAAGGTGCCGAATGTGCCATCTATCAGGCTGATGTTAGCGATGTTGACCAAGCGGCCAATTTGGTTAAGCAGGTGCAAAGTGACTTGGGCAGTCTTGACATCTTGGTCAACAATGCCGGCACGACGCGCGATACCCTGCTGATGAGTATGAAAGAAGAGGATTGGGATGCGGTCATCAATACCAATCTCAAGAGTGTCTATACGGTGACACGTGCAGCGTTACGCGGTATGCTCAAAAGCCGCTGGGGGCGCATTATCAATATTACCAGCGTTGTGGGCATTACCGGCCAGGCCGGTCAGGCAAATTATGCCGCCAGCAAAGCTGGCATTATCGGCTTTACCAAAAGTTTGGCACGCGAGGTAGCCAGTCGCAATATTACGGTGAACGCGGTTGCCCCAGGCTTTATCCCAACGGCGCTGACCGATGTCTTGAACGAAGCGCAACGCAGTTCGATTATTAGCAATACACCGCTTGGGCGTATGGGCACCCCCGAAGAGGTTGCCTGGGCAGTCGCCTTTTTGGCGACAGAGCGCTCTGGGTTTATGACGGGCCAGGTGCTGACGGTAGACGGCGGACTTGTGATGCAATAGGTGCTGGCGTTTGTGATCGAAATCTCTACACGAAATATTTTGACGACAAACGCGTTGAATCAGGAAAACAAGCATGACATTGGATACTGAGCATGAGCACCGTGAGCGTGTGCAGGAAGATCATCAAGATGTAATTAAGCAGCGTCAGCAAGCGCGCGTGCTAGCCTTACAAGCGCTTTATGAGATCGATTGTGTACATCACCAACCCGGCCGCGTGATCGATGAACGGCTGGCGGATAGTGCAATTGCGCCCCATGGCGCTTCCTTTCTGCGTTGGTTGGTGAGTGGGGTTGTCCGGCATCTGGTCGAAATTGATCGTCTGATTGAACAGTTTGCGCCAGAGTGGCCGATTGACCAACTGGCGATTATTGATCGCAATGTTTTGCGTCTCGCCTTCTTTGAAATTGGTTCCAAAGACTCGGATGCGCCCCACCGCGTCGTGATCAACGAGGCGGTAGAATTGGCCAAAACGTTTGGCGGCGATAGCAGTCCACGTTTTGTCAATGGTGTGCTAGGCTCTGCGCTTTCGACAGTGCAGGGGACATTTTAGCAACGGTCACTTACATTTGTGTGATGAGCACTGTATAATGAGCAAGAACGAGTACAATGGTGGCTTTCCCTATTTACTTCGTTCCGGCTTTCTAGAGTAGAAATATTAGGTTGAATTATGGAAGGCTTTTTCGGAATCGGGTTTCAAGAACTGGTCATGATTGCGGTCGTTGCCTTAATTGTGCTAGGGCCAGAACGTCTTCCTGCCACGTTGCGTGAAGTTGCCAAGTTTATTCGGCAAATCCGCAACTTGACGAACGAGTTCACCCAGCAATTTGGTGATGATTTCAAAGCACTAGAAGATTTAGATCCGCGTCGCATGTTGCAACAGGCGATTAACTCGATTGACGAAGAAGAGCAGGCGAAAGATGGCACGGCCAAGGGCAAAGCGACCCCGGCCAAACCTGCTGTGACGGCCAAGACAACACCCGCCAAAGCAACCACGGCCAAAACAACTTCGACGTCGTCTACGACTGCAACCAAACCGGCAGCAGCAAAGCCAGTGGTGGCAACGGCAGGCAAGAGTACAGCAATCCCCAAAGCTACGACCACCACACCAATCACCGACAGCCCAATTGCGACGCCAGATAGTACGCAAGCGAAGCAAGCAGAAACGGAAACAGGCACCGCGCTTGCCAGCCCACCAACTTCCCGGCTTGATCCAACCGAGACGCCAGAAAACCAGCAGCGCATTGCTCCGCCGGAATTGGTAAAAAGTGTACAAGAACAGGCTGAAACACCGGCAAGTACACCTACGCTGGCAGTGCAGAATAATGGCACAGGCAACGAAAAACATAGTTCGGCTACTTTAGATGCAGCGGCGATTTCCGCAGAAGATGGGCCCGGAGCCGTGAGTAACACCAATGGCAAGCAGGATCATTGATTTGGAATCCTCAACCGCGCATTTTCAAACAGAGCACAGTATAAGTACACGTGGAGGAAGTAGCAGGTGAGCCAGCAAGTGACGACATACGATCCCGATCAAAGTCAGATGAGCTTGATGGAGCATCTGATCGAGCTCCGTGGGCGGCTGATGTGGGTTTGTGGCGCGTTGGTGATTTCGACTGTCATTGCCGTGTTTTTTTATAGTCCATTAGTTGCTTTTGTCACCAGCACAGCACGCGATATGGGAATTCGGTTGCAGATCCTCAACCCGCTCGACTCGGTTAGCATCATCCTCCGGGTCAGTTTCACAGCAGGCACCGCGCTTTCGCTGCCGGTAATCATCTATCACATTATTGCCTTCATGGCACCCGGCCTATTTCCCAATGAACGCCGTGGGTTGCTGCTTACCTTGCCGGCGATTTTAATACTTTTCGCGATTGGCGCGTCTTTTGCCTTCTTTGTGCTTTTGCCCGTAGCCGTGCGCTTTTTTAGCACCATCTTCACTGGCGTTTTTGAACAAGACTGGGCAGCCGACCGCTATCTCAATTTTGTGACGCGCCTGGTTTTTTGGATCGGGGTAGCCTTTGAAATGCCCCTGGTGGTTGCCATCCTGGCGCGCCTAGGCCTCGTAAATGGGCCCGCCTTGTTGAAAGTATGGCGACAAGCCTTTGTAGTGATTGCAATTGTCGCCGCGGCGATTACACCGACGGTTGATCCGGTAAATATGGCGATTGTTATGATACCTTTGATCCTGCTTTTCTTTGGTAGCGTTGGCTTGGCCTATCTGCTCTATAAGCCGCGCGAAATTCGCGACTTCTCCGAGAATGCGCCGCGCAAAGAGTAGCGTAGCACGCAGAGTGCGCTAGACCAGAGAGGTTGAGCGAGTAACAATTGCGGCAGCAGCAACTACCCCAATTGTTACCTGGTTCAATCTCTTTTTTATTGGACCTTATTCCGATTTAATTTTGTGCATGCGTAGGTGCGGTTACAAACCGCACCTACAAGAATCACCACACCCTGTTTTGTCGCTCAAAGAGCAAATCGGAATAATCTCTATTGGAAGATAGCGAGGGGGCAAAGGAGTACCTATGGCTGATCGCTTTGCCTTGATTGCACGCAAACAAGAAGTACGTCGCCAGCTTGAAATGCGCCAGCGTCAACTCGACCATGAACGCGCCAAAGCCGTGCCAGCACAACGCCACATCCAGCAACTGGAACGGCAAATGGAACAATTGATGGCCGAAGAATACAATCTGCGCGTGGCGATTGATCAAACGGGCACGTAGCAGAAAACTTATACCGACCTTTGCTTTTGACAGCTATTACGGTACGATCATATACTGGTGAGATCAGGCAAATTGCACAAAGGAAAGCGGCGATGGTAGCCTAATGTTCAATCAGTTGTTCAAAAAATTTACGCGCAAACCCGTTCCACCATTGACAGCAACAACGCCAGCAGTTGCGGTTGCGCCGCGCATTGTCGAGGTCACCGATGCCGATTTTGCCACCGTCGTGTTGGCCAATCCCAAGCTAACCGCGGTTGATTTCTGGGCCGAGTGGTGCCAACCGTGTGAGATCATGGCGGCGTATGCCGAGTTTTTGGCACGCGACTACGCGGATCAACTCGTGGTCACAGCGCTGGATGTTGATGCGAATCCGCAAACCGCCGAACAGTACACGATCATGGGGCTGCCCACCTTGCTCTTCTTTCAAAATGGCGTCGAAGTGGAGCGTGTCGTCGGCATCGAAGCGTACCAAACCATCCAAGCGCGGGTCGAGCGTCTGCTCGCCGCCTAGTCTGCTATTGCGGGAGTGATTTTATGCGCGTATCCAAGCTCTTTTTCCAAACGTTGCGCGAAGTGCCCACCGAAGCCGAAGTGATTAGCCACCAGTTGATGCTGCGCGCCGGCTTGGTACGCCAGGTGGCCGCCGGCATTTTCGACTATCTGCCACTGGGGCAACGCATTAAAAATAAGATCGAAACCATCATCCGCGAGGAGATGGAAGCGCTCGGTGGTCAAGAAGTGACCCTGCCCATGGTGCAGCCCGCCGAAGTGTGGCAGCAGAGTGGTCGCTGGTATGAAATGGGTGATGACATGGCGCGCTTTCAAGATCGCAATGGGCGTGATATGTGCCTGGGCATGACCCATGAAGAATTGATGGCCGATTTGGCGGGGCAGATTGTCAACAGCTACCGCCAACTGCCCTTTGTACTCTACCAGATTCAGACCAAATTTCGCGACGAACCACGGGCGCGCGGCGGCTTGATTCGCGTGCGTGAATTCACCATGAAGGACGCCTACTCTTTTGACCGCGACCATGCGGGGATTGACGCCTTTTATCCGCGCATCTATCAAGCCTATTTTGATATTTTCCGGCGCTGTGGCATTGATGTCGTGGCCGTAGAAAGCGACACCGGCATGATGGGCGGCACCCTGGCCCATGAATTTATGGCCTTGACCCCCATCGGCGAGGATACCTTGCTGCTCTGTGACGCTTGTAGCTACAAAGCCAACCGCCAAATTGCGACCTTTCAGAAAAGCGTAGCCGAAACCGCCGCCGCCCACGACCTGGAAGAAGTGCATACACCAGAAGTCACGACCATTGCGGCCTTGGCCGAGTTTTTGCAGATTTCCGAAACGGCGACGGCCAAAGCGGTTTTCCTCATGGCCGAAATGCAAGGGGCAGATCAGCAGCCCTATGAGCAATTTGTCTTTGTCGTCATCCGTGGCGACATGGAACTCAACGAAACCAAGCTAACCAATGCGATCAAGGCACGCCGTTTGCGTCCTGCAACCCTGGACGAAATTCGCGCCATTGGGGCGGAACCAGGTTATGGCTCGCCCATCAGCATTGCGCGCGACAAGGTGCTATTGCTCGTCGATGAGCTGATTGTCCAGAGTCCCAACTTGGTGGCTGGTGCCAATCGCAAAGATTGGCACTATCGCCATACCAACTATGGGCGCGACTATACCGCCGATCTGGTCACAGATTTGGCCGCGGCGGGGGATGGCGCGGCCTGTCCCCAATGTGGCGCGGCTATGCGCGCCGTGCGCGGGGTGGAAGTGGGCAATATTTTCAAATTGGGTACCAAGTACAGTGTGGCCATGGGGGCCTACTATCTGGACGAAAAAGGCGACAAACACCCCATTGTCATGGGTTCCTATGGCATTGGCAGTGGCCGCTTGCTGGCCTGCGTCATCGAACATCACAATGACGAGTTGGGCATCCGCTGGCCGATCAGCATTGCGCCCTATCAGGTGATGTTGGTCAGCCTGGGCAACGAACGCACGCCGGAAGTGACCGCTGCGGCTGATCAGATTTATCAACAGTTGCGCGACGCGGGGGTTGAAGTGTTGTATGATGATCGCGACGAGCGCGCCGGTGTCAAGTTCAATGACGCCGATCTGCTAGGCATTCCGATCCGCTTGACGGTTGGCGGCAAAGGGCTGAAGAATGGCATAGTCGAACGCAAAGTGCGGCGCACCGGCGAAAGCGGCGAGATTGCGCTGGATAATTTGGTGGCAGGCGTGCGCGACTTGATCGATGCTGAATATGCAGTAATCCTTCAGGCACTAAAGCCAGAACCACTCAGGTGAATGACTTTATGAACTGTGAGTGGGATTCCGATAAAGCTAGTAGATCCCGGCGTAAATAAGGTACCCTATTTTTACCATGATGTACACGAGTAACGTGCCTGATTAACGGCCGTGGTATCTACGCCCAACTGTAATAGATTAAATTCTCGGAAACATGAGATCCGCTTTGAAGAAGCTTGTCCTGTATTTTCTGATCCTGTGTTCATTACAGTAGTAGATGAAGAACACCCGATTGACGAAGACCGCTACATTACTATCGGTCTTTCCAATCAAAATCGCTTACTTCTAGTGGCGCATACTGACCGAGATGGCGTTGCGTGTATTATTAGCGCCAGAAAGGCAACCAAAAATGAACAAAGATTCTATACAAAAAGACAATGAAGCGTACGATCTGCGTGAAGAGTACGATCTGGAAAAGATGCCAATTGTCGCCAAAGGGCGATACGCGCTTACTAGAGGTGCAGGCCATCAGGTTGCAATTCTAGAGCCAGATGTCGCAAAAGCATTTCCTAGTGACGAAGCAGTCAATACCGCCTTACGACTAGTGATGCAGATGGCCAGCATTCCCCAACTTCAAGAAGTACAAGCAAGCGCATAATCAAATCGTAGAGGAGCATCTCGTGGCCGATAAGCTTGTCGCACGGAGCGAAGATTTCAACGAATGGTATAACACCCTGGTCCTAGCTGCCGACATGGCCGATTATGGTCCGGCCCGCGGCACAATGATCATCAAGCCCTATGGCTGGGCACTGTGGGAAAACATGCAGGCCGCGCTCGACCGGCGCTTTAAGGCCACCGGCCACATGAATGCTGGCTTTCCCATGCTCATCCCCTATAGCTTTCTGCAGCGCGAGGCCAAGCATGTCGAAGGCTTTTCGCCCGAACTGGCAATGGTGACGCACGGCGGTGGCGAAGAACTGGAGGAGCCGCTGGTCATACGCCCCACGTCGGAAACGCTGATCGGTCATGCCTTCGCCAAATGGGTGCAGAGCTATCGTGATCTGCCGATCTTGCTCAACCTGTGGAACAGTGTTGTACGCTGGGAATTGCGCACCAAGCTTTTTCTGCGCACCAGCGAATTTTACTGGCAAGAGGGGCACACCGCCCACGCCACCCAAGACGAAGCCGCCTTCGAGACACGCCAAATGCTCGATGTCTATACCGATTTCGCCGTCAACGAAGCGGCGATCCCTGTGATCCCGGGTGAGAAATCGGATGGCGAACGCTTTGCCGGGGCCGATCGCACCTTTACCATCGAAGCAATGATGGGCGATTGTCGCGCCCTGCAATCGGGCACATCGCACAATTTGGGGCAGAACTTTGCCAAAGCCTTTGATATCCAATACCTCGACCCAAGCAATGTGCAGCAACATGTCTGGACAACTTCGTGGGGGTTGAGCACACGCTTTATCGGCGCAATTATTATGGTGCATGGCGATGACAAGGGGTTGATTTTGCCGCCGCGCTTGGCACCCTATCAGGTGGTCATGGTGCCGATCTACAAGAAAGAGGAAGAAAAGAGCGTTGTAGTGGCCGCGGTGGAACGCATGAAGCAAGAATTGACCGACGCCGGCGTACGCGTCAAAGTCGATGATCGCGACAACTTGACCCCTGGCTTTAAATACAATGATTGGGAGATGCGCGGGGTGCCACTGCGCATGGAAATTGGGCCGCGCGATGTGGCGCAGAATGTGGTCATGCTGGCGCGACGCGATATCCCTGGCCGCGAGGGCAAACAGCCGGTGAGCCAAGAAAATATTGCCCAGCATGTGCAGGAATTGTTGAAAACGATTCAAGCGGGGATGCTCGCCAAGGCCACCCAATTTCGCGACGCGAATACCTTTGAAGCCACCAATTTCGCCGAATTCAAAGAACTCGCCCAGCGTGGCTTTGTGCGCGCCTGGTGGGCAGGCAACGATGCCGACGAAAAGCAGGTACAAACCGAGACCAAGGCCACTCACCGCTGCTATCCGCTGGATCAACCGGGCGGCGAGGGCATTTGCTTTTACACCGGCAAACGGGCGACGCGCCAAGCCATCTTTGCGCGGGCGTATTGAGGCCAACTGTGAGCGAAACGAACTTTCCCTATTACAGCACGGTTGATCAGATCTATCACGCCGAGTGGTCCATTGCCAAATTAGCGCGCCTGGAATTGTTGCGTGAATCGATTGCCAAGCTTTGGCCCAACGGCCACCCCACGCGCCTCATTCAGGTAAGTGGAACGAGTGGCAAAGGTTCGACGTCGCGTTTCTTAGAGGTAGGATTCGGCTGTGTCGGCAAGGCGGGGGCATTTATGAGCCCCCATTTATTTGATTACCGCGAGCGCTTTAGCATTAACAGCGAATTTGCCAGCCAAGCCGATGTACAATGGGCATGGCACGTGCGTGTCCAACCCTATTGTGTGCGCCTGGCAATGCACAACCCACACCTGACGCACAGCTTCCACGAAGTTTCTATTCTGATTGCGCTGGCGCTTTATGAAAAACATGAGGTAGAATGGGCCGCGCTGGAGACCAGTGTCGGTGGCCGCTATGACCAAACGCGGGCGCTGGATGTGGTAGCAACCGCGTTGACCAATGTCGGCAATGACCACGCACACCTGCTAGGCAAGGAACTGTGGCAACGGACGCTCGACAAAGCGGGGACCGCGCGACCAGGGGTGCCTTTTTTTACCAGTGACAGCAATCCCGAAAATTTACCGATCATTGCGGCGGTCTGCCAGGAAGCCGGCGCGCCGCTGCATGTAGTCGATGAGGCAGCGGTGGCCGAGTTGGTGAATGCGTTGACGCGCCACAATCTTACAGTCGAGGCCGAATCACTGCTCAATGCAACCTATCAAAAATGCAACGCGGCCCTGGCCTATGCAGTGATTCGCCAGCTTTGTCCAGCTGTCGATGAGCGACGGGTGTTGGAAGCCTTTAGTAAAGCGCGACTTCTGGGACGCTTCTGGCATGTAAAAGACAATATCTACGCCGATATTGCGCACAACGTGGAGAAGATCACGGCGCTGGCGGGCGAACTGCCCGATTACTTTGGCCAGCGCAATAAGATCTTGGTGCTAGGCATGTCCGGCAAACGGGCACCCAGCCAAGTCTTTGCCGCGTTAGCCAAAGTCGCCAAGGCGATTATTGTCACAGGGGCTTCCTACAAAGGGCAAGATCCGGGCAAGGTGCAGCAGGAAATGGCGGCATTGACGCGTGGCATTCCGGTGCTGGTGATCAACGAGCCACGTCAGGCCCTGGAAGTCGCCCAATCCATGCAGCGCGACGACGACGTGATCATCCTCACCGGCTCTACGTACATGATCGAACAGGTGCTCAACCCCGATCCCTACCTACGTTCGCTAAGCAATAGCTTTGGCTGGCGCACGCAGGTCGATAGCGAAGCAACCGGCACCGTCGAACTTACGCTGCCGAAATCGGCGCTACGGTAGTGTTTTGTGCAATAAGGCCATTTCAAAGAATAAAGTATCCAGTAGGGGGGGCTTGCAGCCGCCCGTTCGCAGCGAGCCAAACGCGGGGCGGCTGCGAGGCCACCCCTACGCATGATTTTGTTTGGCAAGCGCTGGATACTTATTTCTTTGAAAGCGCCTACTTCTACTTTGGTACTTTAGAAAGCCTGTCAATATCGGCTTTGCGCTTCTGGTGCCTTAGCTGAAGTGCGTGAATGATCCCATCATCGGAATTGAGCTTGTTGAGCAGCTTTTTAGCAAA
>DAOTTR010000306.1:0-9939 GCA_034437715.1 Caldilineaceae bacterium | reverse complement strand
GGCCTGAGCGCGGCCCGTTGGGAATATTGGAATCAGAAATCCTTGCTGGGCGGCATTGGCCCTGATCTCGGCTGGTCCAAGCGCCCTAACATGACAGTGAATCCAGAAACCTTGGTCGTCAGCGATAGCGAACACGGCTTTGATTGGATCTATGTCATGCCGCCCACCAATCCTGATGTTGCCGCGCCGTCAGTTTGGGGTGGCCCGCTGTTGGATGTCAATACCATGCTCTTCAAAACCGCTGATGCCGCCCAATCTCAGCCCACAATTGATTTTGCGCTCTGGTTGTCGAATCCGGAACACCAGAAGTGGCTCTCCCAATATCTGCTCCCGGCGCGCCTGTCAGCACTAGCAGGTGTCGAGGATCCGATGTTGGCCTGGCACCTGGAGAATTACATCCCCAGAGGTCGCCAGCGCATGGAAGCCAACGGTGGCCGTGCCCGTGAAGTTGTCGAGCAACTTGAGCTGGTACTACAAAAACTCTACCTGCCCACTGCCCCTGCCGAAGCGGTACAGGATTTCTGTAGCACTGTCTCTTCCTTAGAATGGATGGGCACGAGCTAGTCGCACTGGCCCTGGTTAGTTTGGATTGCGTGACTGGTCACACAGGCGATGCGTTGCCTCACCTGTGTGACCCCATGATTGGAGATGGGTATTTCCTATGAATGCCACGAATCAGGTCAATAATCAGACGCTGCGTGCGCCCAGTAGACGGCTCGCGGGTAAGATGACCTATGCTACGGTGGAAAAGCTCTGGGGCTTTCTCTTGATCGCGCCCTTTATGATCTTTTTTACCATTTTCGTGCTGGTGCCCTATGGCATGGTGATCTGGCTCAGTTTTGTGGATTGGCATCCGCGCGGCGTCACCGAATATGTGGGTCTGCAGAATTACATTGACGTGGTCAGTACAACTGTGGCGCGCAAGGCCATGTTCAACTCTTTCTACTTTGCCTTGATGGTGGTGCCACTCTCGACAGTTCTGTCGCTGTTGACCGCCGTGTTAATCATTTCGTTGCGCAGTCGTGGCTTGCGTAGCTTCTTTCAGGCCACCTTCTATCTGCCCGGCGTGATCTCTGGCCTCTCTGTCGCGATCATCTGGCGCTTTGTCTTTGATTACCATGTCGGCATTCTCAATTTCTTTTTGTCGGTGCTGGGCGTAGAGGCGATCAACTGGTTGGGGGATGTCTATACGGCGTTGCCCTCGTTGGCAGGCATGGCAATTCTTTCGGGCAATGGCGTGGCGATTATTATCTTCTGTGCCGCACTCTTAAGCGTGCCCGCCGATCTCTATAATGCCGCGGCAGTTGATGGAGCAAATTTCTGGCGTCAACAATGGTCGATCACCTTACCGCTGATTACGCCGGCGTTGCTCTATGTGATCGTTGTCTCGACGTTGGGTGCTTTGCAGGTCTTTGTGCCCGTCTTTGTGTTAACGCGCGGCGGCCCGGTCCACAGCACAATGACCGTTGGCTATTACATTTATAACCAGCTGATCTTCTATGCCAACACCGGAACCGCCGCGGCTGCCGGCTTGTTGCTGCTCATTATCACCATTGGGTTGACTGTCTTCCAATTCCGCCGTTTTTCGCAGGTAGTTGAATTTTAATGCGGCTGCCGCAGACGTTCCGGCGCTTTGATGAGGATTTTTATGGTAACTGAAGCAAGAACTATGCAAAATAGGCGCGAGCCTATACCCACTCGGCTACTGGCCAGCCTTTTTCCCGAAGGCAGTGCCAGCGTATGGCGCTATCTCGCCCTGATCATCGTGATCTTGCTGGCCGCACTCTCGTTATTTCCCTTCTATTGGGCCCTGATCACCAGCCTAAAGCCCCCCGCCGATGTGGCAACGGTGCCGCCATCACTGGTCTTAACGCGCCCGTCTATCACCAACTATATCGACTTGATCCGCGGCACCGGCGTAGCGAATGCGCCAGTCGTACGCTGGTTTTTGAATAGTGTGATCACCAGTATTGCCTCGACCGTTGGCGTTGTCCTGTTGGCATCATTGGCTGGCTATAGCTTTGCCCGCAAACAGTTTCCCTTTCGCGATCAGATCTTCTGGCTGATCGTCACCACGATTCTGGTGCCGGGCTGGTCAACCATTATCGCGACCTATGTCTTGACCCTCAATCTGGGCATGCATGACACCTTTTGGGCGCTGATCCTGCCCGGTTTGGCATCCCCCTTTGCTGTCTTTCTCTTTCGGCAATTTGCCGTAACCCTGCCCGAGGAGCTTTTCCAAGCGGCCAAGATCGACGGTGCAGGCGAGTTGCAACTCTGGTGGCGGATCACGCTGCCCCTGTCGCGCCCAGTGATTGCTACCCTGGCGATTTTTACCTTTGTCGCGCATTGGAACGATTTTCTCTGGCCGCTGCTGGTGCTCAACAAGCAAAATCTGTATACGCTGCCGGTGGGCGTATCGGTAATTATGTATCAGATCCAGGGCGCTGGCCCCTCCTATGGCATTGGCATGGCCGCGGCGATCCTCATGTCGGTGTTGCCGATTATCGCCTTCCTGATTATGCAAAAACAGATGATCGAAGGCATTACCATCGGATCTCTGAAGGGCTAGCCGCTCCTACGTTGCCACTTATTTTTTTCTACACGTAAATTTCTACACGTAAAAAGGAAGAACCCATGAACTACGATCAGCTCCAGAAACCGGAGCTTGCCTATCAATACGAGTTTGGCCTAGATGAACTCGATGCCGCCCAAAGTTGTGTCGAGGCCCACGGCTTTGCGGTGATCAAGCAGGTGTTGCCAAACGATATGGTCGAGGAATTGAAAGCCTCGGTGATCGAGGTGACCAATCCGGCGGGTGATTTGGGCCCCGGCCAAAGCCGCACCCATACCTCGTTTATTGAATACTCGCCGGCGCTGTGGAAGTTGTTCGACTATGAACCGTTTATGCGCGCCCAGAAAGTTTTCTGCCAGGCGGATGAACTTACGATCAACCGCACTGCCGCGATTATTCGCAATCCTGGCTCGGCGGCGCTGGTGTGGCATTCGGACTGGCGTGGCTTTTCCCAAGAGCCACCCAAAGCGGCCAATGATGTGTTGAATCGCGGCCCTTGGCCCTCTGGCCTCTGGTTCTATCTCACCGGTTCCTATCCCAAACATGGCGGGCTCGCCGTGATCGAAGATTCGCATGTGCCGAACTGGCCCGGTCCCGAAGGCTTTGAACTGACGGCTGATCAATCTTCTTTCTACCCCAAAGGCGGCGAACCCAAAGGCTACAATGGCTTCGAGATTCCGGGTCTGGTGCCGCTCTTTACGGATCCGGGCGACGAGATTGTCTTTGCCGCCCGCACCTATCACTCGGCCTTTCCCAACCAGACCGACGAGGTACGCCTCTCGTGTGGCATCGGCTTGCGCCCGCGTGCCATGCGGATTGCGGCACCCTGGCCGCTATCCGACACTGCCCAAGCCTTTATCAAAGCCCAGTCGCCTCAGGTGCAGCCCATCGTCCAAGAGTACGTGGGTATCGATCCCAGTTGGCGCACAACCGGCATGATGTAAGGGGTTGCGCAGATAGAAACAGAACTTACGCACTGGCCAGAGCTTTAGGGTCTACCAGACCCTAAAGCTCTCTGATGGCGCAATCAATTTGCGTAAGTCCTAGGAAAGAAGAAGAGCATGCAAATCGGAACTGCTTGGGAAGAAATCACACCAGATCGACCGTTGCCACTGCTGGGTCAGATGCATGTGCGCGTGGGCCAATACAAACGCGATCCCTTGACGGTGAATGCGGTGGTGTTTGATGATCAGCATGCGCGGGTAGCGATCATTTCGGTGGATGTCTGTGTCATCCCCGGCGACTTGGCGCGTGCCATGCAGCAAGCGTGCGCGGCCGCTGCGGACATCCAAGCCGATGCTGTGATCATTGCCGCCACGCATACCCATGTTGCGCCCTGCACCACAGATCAATTGATCGGTGAGGCCGACCCCGCCTTTCTGGCACGACTGGTCGAAGCCGCCGCGCAGAGTGTCGCCCGCGCAATTGCCGATCTGGAAGCGTGCGATCTCTTTGCCGGGACTGGGTATGTAGACCAGATGGGCTGGAATCGGCGCGGGATGCGGCGCGACGGCAGTTGTCACATGTATTGGGGCAGCTGGCAACCAGACTTTGTCGGCATCGAAGGCCCGCGCGATGGCGACGTGGGCGTGGTCTATGCGCGCAAGCCCGATGGCCGGGTCAAGGTGGTGATTCCCTCCTTTGCTACCCATCCCAATTGTATTGAAAACGAAAGCGTTTACAGCGCCGATCTGCCGGGCGAAGTGCGACGTGTTCTGCGTGCTGCCCTGGGGGAAGCTGTGGGGGTCGTTTATCTGACAGGTGCCGCAGCCAATACTGCGCCTTCGATCATGGAGAATAACCCAGAAAATCGCCAACCCTGGCGCGGCGAACAAGGCTTGATCCGCTCGGGTGCCTATCTGGGCGGTGAAATTCTCAAAGTGATTGCGGCGCAAGTCGATGCCATGCCTGCGCCGGTGTTGCAGCACACACAAGCCCATGTACCGATTGCCATGCGCGAATGGGATGCCTGGGCTGATCTCGCAAATTTCAAGGGTGGGATGCTCGATTTCTTCGAGGACAGCCGGGCTGATTGGCCACGTCTGCTGCGCGAGGAGAATCCTGTTGAGACACGTCTGCATGTTGTGCGCCTGGGCGATGCTGCGATCTGCTTCAACCCAGCCGAACTCTATGTGGAATTTGGCTTGGCGCTGAAGCAACGATCCCCGGCCCGCGTGACGCTTGTCGCCGAGCTGGCCGATGGCTATATTGGCTATGTGCCCACCCCAGAAGCGATTCGTCACGGTGGCTATAGTGCACTGTCGGCCAGCCATACCCGGCTGGTGCCCGAAGGCGGCTGGATCATGGTCGAGACGACGCAACAATTGTTAGCAGAAGCATTCGAGTAGCAAGTGGCAAGTGGCAGGTAGTAGTTCGCCTGTTATCTGTTACTTGTCTATAGCCAATAGGAAAAATTTATGCCTTATGTAGAAAAACTTGCCCTGTTCGGTGGCGAGCCTGAAATTCCTGCCGGCACGATCAAAGCATGGCCGTTGATCACGGAAGTGGACGAAGCGTATGTGCTGGCCTCGCTGCGTGGGGCCAACCATGCCTTTGGTCCCAACTGTGTGGCCTTTGAAAAAGAGTTTGCCGAGTGGAACGGCAACGCCTATGCCATCACCACCAATAGCGGCACAGCGGCGTTGCACATGTGTGTCGCCGCGTGTGATTGCAGCGAGGGTGACGAGATCATCGTGACGGCCTATTCGTGGTCTTCTTCGGCGACCTGCATTCTGCATCACAACTGTATTCCCGTCTTTGTCGACATTGACTGGGAAACCATGAACATTGATGTCAATAAGATCGCCGCGGCGATTACGCCCAAGACCAAGGCGATTATTGTGGTGCATTTGCATGGGTTGGCCGTGGACATGGACAAGGTGATGGCCATTGCCAACCAACATGGGTTGAAGGTGATCGAAGATGCGTGTCAGGCCCACGGTGCCAAGTTCAATGGCAAAAAAGTGGGGACCCTGGGCCATTGTGGTGCCTTTAGCTTCAACCAAAACAAGAATCTCTGTTCGGGCGAAGGGGGCATGTTTGTCACCGACGACGAGGAGATCATGCGCAAGGCGCGCATGTTGTGGTCCTTTGGCGAAACCCGCACCCCGTCTGAGTCGCGCGACTATCATGCCTATGCGCTAGGCTGGATGTATCGCAACAATGATCTGACTGCCGCCTTTGGCCGCGCCCAACTGACGCGCCTGGATATGTATTTGGATTGGCAAAAACGCAATGTCCAGATGCTGGCCGCGCAATTACAGGGTGTGCCCAACCTGATCCTGCCCGTGGAACCAGCCGGCCATGAACATAATTGGTACAACTACGTGCTGCGTTTTGATATGGAGGCATTGGGCCATGCCCAGGATGCCAATGCCTTTCGCGACAAAATTGTGCAGGCCATGCGCGCCGAAGGGGTAGAGGCTGGGGTCTGGCAGCGCTTTATCCTGCCCACGATGACCGTCTTCCAAGCCAAGAACGCCTATGGCTACGGCGCACCGTGGAGCAGCCCACATGCCCAGCCCGTAGATTATTCACCGGAACAGTATCCCGTTGGGCAGAAACATTGTGACACCCATGCCTGCCTGGTGATGATGGTGCGCTACCCGAATGGCCCAGAAATTATGGAAATGACCGCCGCCGCCATCTGGAAAGTAATGGAGAATATTGATCAACTGGCGTAGGGATCATTGGCGAGAATTTACTGACGTTGTGATCTAACTGATCCTTTGCGTTTTGGAGAGCGCTTCTGCGGAATGCGCTCTTTTTTATGCAAGCGCAACTGGGCTAGCAGAGGGACTTTGCGCTATATCCCGATCTGTATCTTTGGGTTCTATCTTTTACTACTGGCACAGCGTGGCTTACGCAGTACACTGTAAGGGCGTAAAAGGAGAAAGCAACGCACACAATCAACCCAATCAATTATAGAAAAGGAGTCTCTATGTTACGCTGGGCGGTTATTTTTCTCATTGTTGCCATTGTCGCAGGCGTGCTGGGCTTTAGTGGCCTCGCAGGGACGGCAAGCAACATTTCCTGGATTCTCTTTGTCGTCTTTTTGATTCTCTTTGTTGTCTCACTCATTATGGGACGCCGTTCGCCCGTGTGAGTTGAATAGAGCCACAGGAGACCTGTAGGGTCTTTGAGACCCTACAGGTCTGACCAAGTACGTAACACCTATAGTAACGCATGTTACGCAGGAGTAATGACAAGCTGCGTAGGGGCATGAGGTGGGCGGCGGATCAACCTTTGGTAAGCCCCGTGACTTGATTCGCCGCCGACCGCGTGCCTGTCCTTGCCCAATGATCTAGATCAAGACGGGCACGCGGGAGTGGTGGCGAAGAAAATTACGGGAAAAACGTAAGTTTTATCCACCCCCCCTCATGCCCCTACCTTGCGTAACATGAGATAGTAAATATGATTGAGTTCTAGGCACAGAAGCGACTGGCGTGCTTATACAGGATCTTTCGACAAGATTAATGCGGCATAGGGGCCCATAAAGAGGCGTCCTAGACAAGGCATATCACCGGCTACGCCGGCCTCGGACTGGACTTTTACGATGCCTTCATCGCTAAACTTTTCATCGTAGACTGTCGCGTCACTATTGATGCGCACGCGCCAGATGCCTTCGCTGGGAAGGCCAATCAGATAATTGCCAAAGGGACGATTGGCAAAGTTCAGCACGACAACGACCCCATTCTGTCGGTCTTCACCCGCCCAACGTACATAGGCCAATACTTTATTTTCGTTGTCCACATGATGAACGTATACGTTTTGGCCGCAGAGTCCCGCGGTAGTACCCGTGAGGTTACGGCGCAAGTGGATCAAGTCGCGGTAGAGGCGGTGGACACCTGCATTGGTTTCTAGTTTTGACCAATCGAGCGGATCGTTGTCATGAAACCATTTGTCCTCTAGAAACTCCTGGCCTTGAAAGAGCATGGGAATACCAGGGGCCGTGAGCACCAGCGTGGCCCCCAAGGTTGAACGCTTTTTCGCAAACCAGCTATCGGCTTCGCCGGGGGTAATTTCTTCGGCGACGCGCGCCTTGCCATTGGCCACTTCATCATGCGATTCGGTATAGATGACGCGTTCGAAGACATCGTTATTATAACGAAAGGCGACAGCCGCCGCGACCGCGTTCATATCCCGAAAATTGTCGTCGTTGGTAATCAGCGCCGCGCGTATCGGATGGACAAATGCGCTGTCCCATTGGGCATCAAAATCGGCTCCGCCGTCGGCCTGTGGTTTTGTCATCCAGGGATTTTGCACCAAATCTTCGGCAATCGAAATTTTGCCCGGAAAGTGGGTTTTAATTTCACCGTTGATCCACTGCATCAACGCCCAGGCTTCGGGCAGATCACTGGCCGGGTTGTTGGCATTGCCGTTGACATTGCGCATGTAGATCGTCGAGTCCCAGCGCAGGCCATCAACGTGATATTCGGCAAACCACATGATGGCATTGTCGCGCAGAAACTGGCGCACTTCGCTACGGCCATAATCGGGCCGGGTCGCGCCCCAGGGTGTCTGGGCGCGTTCGTCATTGTAAAAGTAGATGCCGCCCAGCTCGTTTTCGCGCCAGCCATCAAATTGCCAAAGATCCAGATCGCTGGGGCCCAGATGGTTGTAGACCACGTCGAGGATAATGGCAATGCCATGTTCATGGGCAGCTTTGACAAATTCTTTGAACGCTGCCGGCCCACCGTAGTCACTTTCAATCGCAAAGATCGACGAAGGATTGTAGCCCCACGAATGCCCGCCCGGGAATTCCATAGGCGGCATCAGTTCAATCGCATTGATGCCAAGCTCTTGCAGATAGGGCAACCGCTTGATCGCCGATTGAAAGGTGCTGGGCTTTCCATTATCCTTGTCTTCGTCATGAAAGGTGCCAATGTGCATCTCGTAGATCACCAGCGTATTCCAGTCGGCTATTGCAAACTGATCTTGGCCCCAGTCGAAAGCTGTGTCGTGGATAATGGCATTGCCGACCGAATTGGTTACTTCGCGCGCATACGGATCGAGGCGCGCATACTTGTCCGCGCCGTTGTGAATCACAAATTTGTACTCGTCGCCTGGCTTGGCCGCACCGATCAGTCCTGCCCAATAGCCGTTGCCTTCGGCAGTCAGCATATTGGCGGTTTCCGACCATTCATTAAATGTTCCTGTGACACCTACCGCCGTCGCGTTCGGTGCCCATAGACGAAAAAGGACGCCGCCTTCATTGAGTACCGCGCCCATGCCACCCGGCAATTGCCCAGTTTGGTTATCCATAATACCCTTTGCCATTTTATCCTTTCGGCACGCTATTCACCCCGATTGCTCCGGCTACTGTAACAAATCGTTCAGGATGATATTCTCGGTCTGTTCTGGTGAACTTTTACGCGATGATCGGAATCTCGTGCATTGATTGTAAAGAAATTTTGTTGGCTCGATCTGTCGGCCCGCGCGGCTGCGATACAAGCCCCATAGACCACAACAGTCACAAACCAAATTGCCCCAACGAAAGCCAGTAGACCGAAATTCATTACCGTATTCATAGTATCCCCTTTTCATTCACTATTCTACAGGACACTATGACAAATTGCGACAAAATGCCGGGTAGTTCGCGCGTATTACAAAGGTTTAGGCTTATCTGCTTACGCATCCAGGATAAACCTATGTTACACCCAGAAGAATAGAGAAAGATATAAGGTAACGGTACAACAGAAGATATAATCAAATTTCGTAACGATTACCCCACCCAGACGCAGAGCGTCTACAGTGGGGGCCCACGCCGAGCGTGAGGAACCAGCATTCCCTACCTTAATGGCAGCGTCCCTAGCCCTCCCCCAAGCTGCTAACCTTTACCCACAAGTTGGTAGTAGGGAAAGCGTGCCGCTGGGCCGTCCCCGGCACGCTCGCCCTCCCTGGTACCCCAAAATGTGGGTAAACGTTAGCCCTAATTGCAGGGGCTGGGTGGGGGTTTGGTAGTACGACAACGTTAAATTCGTGTTGAATTCATTCAACACCTGCGACGGGAAACGTGTTTAAACACGTTTTCTATACCAGGCTCTGAATTTATTCAGAATTTATTCAGAGCAGCAGGTGATGAAATGTAACGTTGTCATAGTAGTTACCAAATTTCGCGGAAATCAGTGTATCGCAATCTATATCCAACAGCTATATCTGGATGTATGCTGTGTGATTTTACAATCTGTATGATGCTTGAGCATAGAGGATACAGGTCGCCAGCGTATAGGTGACCTATTTTTTCGACTTAAATTCTATTACAAGTACAGCATTGGCCCGCATAAAAATTATCAGAAAAAATGAGCCTTATAAAAATCAGAGGAGGATCTTATGGTTGGCAGAGCAAGACGCGGCTCTAGCAG
>DAOTTR010000305.1:0-8731 GCA_034437715.1 Caldilineaceae bacterium | reverse complement strand
GGTTCAGCAGATCCGGTCGATCGGGCAGACGAATGGTGCCAATCGGCTGCGGCGTTGACGGCACAGCCCGGCCAGGTGCGACATTTTGTTTGGCAGATAAAGGCTTGCCACAAGTGGAACAAAAAGGGGCATCCGCGCGACGGAGCAGGGTGCCGCATTCAGGACAAAATTGGGACATGGGGTTATTCCCTTGTTAGAATGGTTAGATTTATTGTTGAAAAACCAACTCATACGCACCGACCCGAATCCGAAACCCAGGTTTGAGTAGATTGACACCCTGAATCGGGCGATCATCAACCCAGGTTTGGCCACCGCTGAAGTCATGCAGGACATAATAGCGATTGTTTTCAAAACGAATTTCAGCATGGCGCGGGGACAACCCCGGCAACACAATGGTCGAAGTGGGCGCGCTGCCCAGTGTCACCCCGGCTGGCGTCAGCGGCCAACGCTGGCCGTTGCTGGCATAGAGCATGGGGCCAGCTTGCGTTGGATAAAGATTGGCGGGCTGGTGCAGCAACGCCGGCGCGTCCACTTCCTCCAGTTCAACGACCAGACCCCCGCTCAGGGCGGCGAGAAAATTATAGGTAGCGGCGCTTAATAGGCTTGTCAGCCCGGTGGATAAGCCGCCAATCACCATCACGCCAATCGCCACCAGCAGCGGAAATAGCCAGCCCCAGTCAACGATCCAATCCAACCAAGCGACGAAGGCGGTAAGCTTGAGCAACTCGATCAGACTAATCTGTAAGTTTAGCACGCCGAGTTCTTGCCAAGACCCCAGCCATGTCTTTAATCCGCTGGCGGCCAGTGCGGCGAGCACGCCGATCAGCAGCCCAGGCATGAACAACGAAGTCAAGCCGATGACAAAACCAAAGCGAAAAGCAGAGAGCAGCGCGACATGACGAATCGCATAGTTTTTCATGCTACGCTCCACCGCCTTCAATCGCTTCGATGCGGATGATGATCACCGTAATATTATCGGGACCACCCGCCGCATTGGCCGCCTGGACCAATTGCTGGCAGGCATCCTGCGGTGGATGGGCCATGACCAGCGCATGCATCTGCTGGTCTTCGACTTGGCCGGATAAGCCATCGGAACAGAGCAGCAAACTATCCCCGGCTTGTAGATCTGCCTCGAAGATATCGGCCTCAACCGTGGGCCGGTCCCCCAACGAGCGATAGATCAAGTTGGCCTGTGGGTGATGGCGTGCTTCTTCGGGCGACAACATCTGATGCTTCACCAATCTTTCGACCATCGAATGATCTTCGGTGATGCGTTTAATTTCGCTCCGTTTTATCTTGTAAAGGCGGCTGTCGCCAATATTAGCCGCATAGAGATGGTTGCCGACGACCAGGGCCGCGACCAGTGTGGTGCCCATATCTTGGCGTAACTTACGCGCCTGGTCGTAAACCGCTTTGGCCGCCGCCTGACAGCCCTGGGCCAGCCACGCCTTATAGTCGGGCTCCACCTTGCCCACCAAGAGGCCGGTGCCGGCTTGCACGGTCGCCATCAGTTTGGGCCACAGGGTGTCGGCCAATGTATTGGCGGCCAATTTGCTAGCCACTTCGCCCCCCTCGTGACCACCCATGCCATCGGCAACCACATATAATCCTATGGGCCGGTTGGCGGAGTTATGCACGCGCGCCATTTCCAAGGTCAACATGCTATCTTCATTGAGCTGGCGCTGTTGGCCTACATCCGAGAGGCGCCCAACCAGCAGATTAATATTTTTCTGACCAGTGGTTTGGCTACCGGTGATTGGATTGCCCGCGATTGGATTGCCCGCGATTGGATTGGCCACACTTTGGCTACCGGTGATTGGGCTGGCAACGCTTTGGCTGGCCCCCAACGCCTCGATCAACTGCTGCGGTGTATCGAAGAGCGTTTGATTGGGCGCTGTTGCCGCGGTGAGCGCCGTCATGATCGCCGACGGCACAGATTGACCTTGCAGCTGCGCTTGCAAAAGGCTGGCCAACTGCCTGGTTTCCTCGGCCACCGTGCGCTTATAGTCTTGAAGCGGGATGGCGATCACGCTTTCCAATTTGCGCAGCTTAACCTGGTCGTTGTCCAGGATTAGAATCTGTTCCGCATCCAAGCGGGGCAGGCGCACTTGCTGCTTGTTCAAATAAGTCAGCGCGTCGGCGATCTGTCTGCCCCAGTGCAGAACTTTGGCCGTGGGCTGGGATCTACCCCGTGTAGCCAGCGTGCGTTCTTGCGCGTCGATTGGAATGTCATCCATCACGACATAGTAACGCGACAGTTTGTTGAACGGTTGATCGACAAAGTGGGTATAGATGTTGACCAAGCCCACATGCTGTAACCCTTGTTTGACGATGGCGATTTTGCGGGCTAGGGTCGCTTCCTGTGCCGCCTCTTGCAGACGAAACGTCGGCACCGGCTCCACGACCAATGGCGCACCACAGTGCCCACAGAATTTGCTGTCGATTGGGTTGGCGGTTTGGCAACGCTCACAGGGGCGCTGGCGATGTGCTTTGACCCGATAAAGATTGAATTGATCGGGGCTTTCTTCCAGAATATCCAGCACCTCATAGCGCTGGTTGCCCGTCCCGATCAACTCACCGACCGGCAGCGCGCCAAACCATGGGCGCGAGTCGGCACCCAGTTGGTGGGTCGCCGCCGGGGCTTGCGCCGCGGGGACGATATTAGTGGGCGCGCCGCGCGCCATCGGCGTGGTGACATGCGGATTGGCCTTAGCGCCAGTTGGGGGTAAGCCCTTGCCACAATGCGGACAGAAGCGGGCATTGGGATTGGGATAGGGTTTGTGACAGGTTGGACAACTGTTCATGCGGTTCCTCCTGGCTGATTGAGCCGAAAGACGAATTGCGTTTTCCCAATACCCAAAATGACGCCATCGCGCAGCACATTTTCGCGGCTGCGCCGGCGGTTGATCAACAGACCATTGGCCGACCCCAGATCTTTGGCGATAAAGCCGTCCCCCGCGCGCACGATCTGCACATGCTGGTGTGAAACGGTGTCCGCCTCGGCAAAGCGTTGATCAATGACAATGCTGTTGCTGGGGTCACGACCAATCGAAATGACCTTTTGCGCTAATGGATAGTAAAGCATCGCCCCCGTGGCGTCGAGCCTGGTTTCCAGATAGGCAGTGCCGGCGGCTGGCGGACCAGCCAAGCCAGCGCTGATTGGCGCCGCTGGGAGCGGTGGGTGCGTTGGCGTTGGCGACGCCCGCGCTGAGTGACCCCGCCGCAAGGCGAGCAACACTATCACAACGATCAGGAACGTTGCCAGCAAACTAGCGTAGATTGCCAGCTTTTTGGAGTTTTCAGTCATCCAGGAGAGTGGCAACCAGCTAGATTGTCCATCCGTGTTAGAGCCATCCTCAGACGTTGATTGAGCAGGCGCAGACAATGTCGCCGTTGCGGTTGGTATTACGGTAGGGGATGACACAAGTGGCAGCGCTATGGTTTGTGGAATCGTGAATACGTCTCCTGCATAAATATCGTTACTAGTCAACCCGTTGACCGCTTTGATCGCTTCGACTGTAGTACTATACTTGCTGGCAATTGCCGTGAGCGTGTCGCCAGCTTTGACTGTGTATGTGATTGGACCTTCGTTCAGTGTGGGTGTGAGCACTTTTGTATCGGTTACAGCGTTCACAGGCGCGGGCACAGTATCGGTAACGGTAATGGTAATGGTAATGGTAATGGTATCTGCAACTGTAGTTGTAACAGTAGCGGTCGACGTCAGCAGCGCAGTGGCGGCTTGAGAAGGCTGTGCTATTACAGACAGGTCATCGGTAGGTTCAGACGCCGCAGGAGACGGCCCTGGTGTCCCTCCTCCACATCCGCTTAACACGCAAAGTACGGCGCTTACGACAAGTAAGGTGCAAAAACCGCGCTTGCGCCCCAAAATCCGCCCCCAATCTCGCGCTTGGCGATTGGCGGGCATTGTGTGATTGCACTGGATGACGTTGTACATTGCTTTCTCCATAATTTGCGGCTCAACCGGATCGCAAAAAATCACCACCATCTTCCGACTATCCAATTGTGCGAACTACCCTTGGCACTGGGGTGAGCGGCGCTCACGAACAACCTTGGACAGTAGGAATAGCTGTACACCGATTTTTCAAATCGGTGTACAGCTAGCTGCTCGCCGCGTCTAACACCTTCCGGGAAGGGTTCTATCGTTGACGACCTAAACGAAGCGACCCTTCCCGGAAGGCGGTGGACCACCAATCTGCCACTGATTAGCCGCCCCGTCGTATCTTCCTGGCAACTGCCTTTGCTGGCAGGAAGGTGTGCGCGTCATGCCATGCCCTAGTGTAAGAACGCTCTACCTCAGGACTGTTACGGCCACTGAAAGCTGTCTCGGTTCACCGCGCCGATTACACCGTCGATGTTGCTCGACCAGACCGACGCCTCTTCGCTGCGGGTCAGAAGGTTGTGCAGCCCATGCTGCTGATAATCCGCCAACGTGCCCTGGCGGTCTTGAATCAGGCGGATGACCAGTTGGCGCAAGGGTGAAAGATTATGCTCGGCATACGTGGGTTCGCGCGTGTTGAGATCAAAACTTTTACGCCCGGCGATCCCACTCCAGTCGGCCCAGACTTCCTGGACCAGCGCATTGAGGCGGTCGCCCACGTCTGGGCGCTTGAGTGCTTGCTGCATCGTCGCCGTGGTGACGCCCAACGTGGGCAGTTGAAATTCCGGCAAGTGGGCCAACAGCGCATCGACTAATTGTTCAGTCTGTTGCGGATACGCATTGCGAATCCTGGAACTGCGCGTGGCGGCCAGCACCTGCTCGCGCAGTTGGGCGCGGTCCACAGAGGCGGTCGTCGCCGTCAGCGTGGGTGCGATAAACACCGTGGGTGTGAATGTCGCGACTGCGCCAGATCTTCCCGCGGCTGTCGTCGCGGTCGCCGTCCACTCTGGCGTGGCAGACGGCGGCGTCAGAACCTGTGTCACCGCCAGAGTAACAATGTTTGGGCTAGGCGTGACTGTCGGTGTTGCGGTGGCCAACGTCACCACTGCCACTGCGGTCGCGGTTGACTCGCCGCCACCGCCCGCTGCGGGCCAGAGCGGCGAGGTATACATCAGATAGCCAACGCTGGCAGCTGTCGTCAGCAGGACAAGGTATTGAACCCAAAGCAAGATACTCCGGCGTCCTTGCAGTTTTGTGCGCATGTTGCCGCCTTTGTCACGGATCGAGAATCCACTTTAATCAATCACCAGATTAAAAAGCTCTGGCGTCATGCCTTTTAAGCGACGATTCTTTTTGTCTACATAAATCTCAATCTCAGTCGAGCGGCTGGCAAAACAACCAAAATGGGGTGTGTTGACGGTTAGCCAGTTGACGAGCGGCTCTAACCGGCCATAAAGATAGCCACGCGGCCCTTGGTTTTCGATCGTGAAATGGACCACCTTGGGGCCTTCCCACCAGGGGGACAACCAGCGCAGGTCGGGCCAGATGCCCAGGCCCAACTTGCTTTCGACTTCACCCCAATTATGTTTATGGCCCGGCGTTTTTGCCCCCAATGCCCGCAGCGCCATTTCGAGGGCGATGTTGTCATCGGGCAGACCGTGCGTCTGTTGCACTTTGATCAACATGGTGCTCCAATCCTCACCGGCGCTGCCGCGGCCAAATAATCCTCCGCCTGGCTTGCCGAAATGCTGACAAATATCCGCCAGCGCGCGCTGGCGCAACAGTTGCACAGCTTCGCGCCAATTCGCATCACACCAATCCAGCAACTGGCGCACATTTCTGATTTCCTTGCCATTGACGACAACAAACCCCGGCTGCTTGTCCACCAGTGGTACGCGCACAGTGTTATTCTGCGGTTGCACCGCAACTTTGCCGCACGCCGGGCAGAAACGCGCATTGGCTTTCATCGCGTGTCCACAATGGGGACAGGGTTTATTGCCCGGTGCGCTCTGACCATGCAGCGCCGCCAACATATCGGACGCGGTTTGGTAACGGTCGGCCATGCTGATCGCCATGGCCTTTAAAATCACCCCGCCAATCTGAGGGCTCAGGGACGGTGTGTGTTGCCGCGGGTCGATCAATAACTCGACACCGCTGATAATGCTCGTGGCTTCCGCCGGCATCTGACCCGTGAGCAGACAGTACATGGTGGCACCGACGGCATAGAGATCGCTGGGGGCATCGGTCGTGCCCGCTTTGGCATACTGTTCCGGCGGCGAAAAGCCGGGGCTGACACCCAATGCCCCGCGCTGGGTTTTATTGCCGGCGCGCCCAATCTTGACGATGCCAAAATCAATCAACTTGATCGTGCGTCCATCGGGCAGCAGCATAATATTGCCCGGCTTGATGTCGCGATGGATAATCTTGCGCTGATGGGCGTGATCCAAGACCTGCAAAAGCTGGCTGATCCAACCGCTGACCTCACTTTCGGCAAAGGGACCCCGGCCCTGGCGCAGCCGTTGGTCGAGCAATTCCTCCAGTGATTGGCCTTCGACATACTCCATCACCACAAAGATATATGAGGACGCATGTCCGGCTGGTTGTTCGGTAAAGGTTTCCGAAATCTGGGCCAGATTGGTATGGCTGAGCATTCTTTGCACCGCCACTTCCTGCCCCAACTGCATGATCGCATCTTGGGAAAGATCAAGCCCCTGCTTAATCGCGTAGCGCTGCCCGCGGGCATCGGTCGCCAGATAAACATAGCCAAAGCCACCCTGGCCCAGCAATCTTTGGATAGTATATTGGCCACGGCCCAACGTTTGCCCAGTTGGCAGCGGTGATGTCTGCTGTTGATTTGCCATATAGCTTCCCATAGATCCTTTCTGCTGCGAATGACCCGTAAATTTCTGTCACCAGGTGCCTAGTCCACAGCGGCATCCGCATGCAAATGTGCTCGGCACTTCCCGTTGCGGCGGGTGCTCAGATGGTCTGACGGCTCGCTATCTGCGTCAAGTGCCGTGTCAGCGAGCTCATGTCGAGCCGGACACATGGCCTAGCGTATGGTGCTCTCACCAGACAACCCGGTCACGAAACCAGTAGCCACAACCCATCTGCAGATGCATGATTACCCAATGCGCGCTAGGGCGACAGCGATATTATCTTCGCCACCGTTGGCGTTAGCCGTGTCAATCAACCCCTGGGCGAGCGCGGCGAGCCCACTTTCCCGGCTAATGCGTGCGGCAATTTCCTCATCCAACACCATGCTCCACAGCCCATCCGAGCAGAGCAAGAGTAGATCGCCGGTGGCCACTGCTTCATGCAAAATTTCGATGACCAGCGGCTTGTCGGCGATGCCGAGAAACTGGTAAAGCGTCCTACGCTCTGCGTGGTGACGTGCTTCCGCGGCCGTGATTGCACCGGCGGCCACCAGCAACGCTGCGGTCGAATGGTCGTGGGTCAGCTGGTGGAGCGTCGGCGGTCGCCAGAGATAGGCCCGGCTGTCGCCAACATGGGCAATATGCGCCCGATCACCGAGCACAAGTGCCACAGTCAGGGTGCTACCGGCATTACCCGCCACATCTGGTTGCGCCAGCGCCGCCGCTTGGATCGCCGCGTGCGCGGCGTGGACGGCATCGCGCAGCACCTCGGCGACGTCCAAATCTTGTTCATACGCCACCGTCTCCGGCAGTTTATGGGTCGTCATATCCGCTTGGTCGGTTGGCAGCGTGCCGATTATGGGCAGGTGTAGATTACGCAGCGCCGCGTGCAGGGCTTGCTCGGCAGTCGCTACCGCTAGCCGGCTGGCAATGGCACCACCGGCGTGGCCACCCATACCGTCGGCGACGATCAAGAGCGCCCGATCACCCTCCACCCAAGCGCTACAACCATCCTCCTGCGGCGCGCGCACCCGGCCTTGATCTTGGTGCGCCGCCACCGCCATGTTGATTAAGTGGTGCATAGGTTTCTCGCTTAGCCATCGTCTAAAAACTAGCTCGTTCTTCTAGCCGGAGCGCCGCCATCCCTGGCGGCAACGCCTGGCCGCCAGGGATGGCGGCGCTCCAGCGGCAGGTTATTTACGCATAATTAGCCGGCCTGAAAATGTGTCATCGTCCGGCCAAAGCGGATTTCATCACCGTTTTGCAAAAGCACTTCCTGATCGGGTTGAGCGCGCTGACGATTGACCACCGTGTAATTGGTGCTGCCCAGGTCCTTGATAAACCACTGACCGCCCTGTTCATGCACCTGCGCATGGCGGCGCGACACACCGACATCGCGGTCATGCGGCGTCAAGTCAATATCCGGGTAAATCCCATCAAGCGGGTCGAGCCGGCCAATCAGCAGCGCTTTGCCGGGCGTCAGGTCAAAGGCCGTGCCATCGCCATCGATGACGAGTTTGGCCGTCTGCGGCGGCGGTGGCATGATCAGCGCGCCCGCACCGCCACCAGCGGGGGCGGCCAGCGTGCCTGTTGAACTGACGGCGGGCGTTTGACTAAGGGCATGGCCACAGTTGTCACAGAAGGCTTCACCGGGCGTGACTTGGTTACCACAGCTTGGACATTGCATGTTGTTGCTCCTTTTTGAGTCTGCAATTACATCACGATAGTGTATCGAATTTCCAATAGGGCTTACTTATTATGAAATTAGTTTGAAAACAAGCTTTTTTGGGTAGATTCTGGTCAGCCTATGACGGTTAAAATTCTCGATTTCTATCTAATTTCACTTTAGTTGTTCCTGGTACCGCCGACATCCTGCCGGCAGCCGCTACGCCTAGCGGAGATCCCGTTGCGCAAGTCGTGTCCAAGTTTGCTGCGTTCTACATGCACCATGAAAAAT
>DAOTTR010000304.1:0-41391 GCA_034437715.1 Caldilineaceae bacterium | reverse complement strand
CAGCACCGGCTACAGCGATAATCCTGCCGAAGCCAGCGCCGAAGAAGGCAAAGCCCTACTCGAAATCGTCGTCCAGCGCGTCAGCGAATTTCTGGTCGCGTTTGATCAGGCATCTTCGTAGTAATATCCATGATTCAGCCGGGAACGCGCCCTGGGGTAAAAACCGCTGCCTGAATGTTACGGCGCATAAATATACAAAGCGGGCCGGTGTTGAGCACCGGCCCGCTTTGTATCCTAGTAGAGCGTTACGTAAGTTTTGATGGTTTATTGTAGTCACGTATGGTACGTGACAATCTGGCCAAGCCCACAACCGCGCCCGCGCAAAGCCTTGCGACGCTTGTTCGCTTACAAACCGGCTGGTTTGCATGCAACGAGTCTGTCACGTACCAAACGTGACCTGCGAATGCAGCCTACTCCCGCATAATTTACGTAACGCTCTACTAGTACAGAGCGGCCTAAGTAAGACAGTAGTTCAGTAGGACAGTGAGTCAGTGGCTGTCTACTGTCCTACTGTCTCACTGGACTACCATTGGTCTATTTACGCCGTCGTGTACTAGTATACTAGACCTTATTCCGATTTAATTTTGTGAATGCGTAGGTGCGGTTTGTAACCGCACAATCAGGGTGGAGTCAGATTTGTGCGGTTTGTAACCGCACCTACCAGAACCACCACACCCTGTTTGTTTTGTTGCCCAAAGAACAAATCGGAATAATCTCTACTGTCAGCGAAATTATGATAGTTAACGTAGGTCACGTTTGTAACGTGACAATCCACCCAAGGCCGCAACACTGCCCTAGCAAAGCCTGGATTGACGACGCTTGTCCGGTTACAAACCGGAAGTTTTGCATGGAACGAGCCTGTCACATTGCAAATGTGACCTACAACTGTCACTGGCTCCCTTTTTTATGCTAGAAACCCTACTTCGTTACAATCGGCAGATAGAGTTCTGCCCCATCGTCGATCGCGGCCTGGCGGGCGGGCGGGCCACTGATCAGTGGCTGCTCGTCGGCGGTTGGCGCGAAGGACGATGAACTGGCCACGGCTGCGGCGACCACGTCGGTTGCTGTTGTAATCGTGAATTCGCTATTAACGATTGCGCGCACCTCCACCTGGAAGCGCCCAGGGCCAGTGAGCGTGACCTGCTCTGGTTGGGTGCCATTGTTGGCGCTCACGGCGATGCGCGTGGCGTTTGCATTGGTGAAGTCGTCAAAGACCTGCACATCCACATCGCCAAAGCGGGGCGTAAAGGTCAGCGAAAGCGACTGTCCAACGGCCAGCGGCAGACGGAAGATACGCACATCATTGCGATTGATCGTGATCGCGGTGGTCGGGATGTAGCTGATCACATCAAAGCCTGGGCGCTTTGAGATGTTACCGGCAGCATCACGCACCCACACAAAGGCATAGGCTACACCGGCGCGCGCCTGCAACTCGGCATCCACAATAAACGTGTTGGGGGTTGTCGGCGCGGGCAGCGGTGCAAATTCGCACTCCTCTTCCACCCATTCGCGGCGCACGGCATCATAGGTGTAACTCACAATACAGAAGTCGGTGACTCCGCTCGGTGTCGCGCCATTCGAACCGGTTGGATCCGTGGCTGTGATCTTGACCTTGACATTGCGCGATGTGGTGATCGGGTCGTCATTGTTAAAGGTCGTGTCGTCGCTGATGGCCACCGCGCTGACTTCGGGCGCTGTGCGGTCAGTCGGTGCATTGCGCAGGCGTACCTGACGCGTAGCACTGTTGTCATTTTCCTTATCTTCGACGATCTTCTCATCGGTATCGACAGCGACGGTAATTCGCAATCGCGACGAGTCTGGATCCGCGGGCAAGGTGACCGTTGTGCTGATCACGGCCTGGCCAAAGTCCTGGGCAAAGGCGGACGCCGGCAGCGTAATGTCGCGCGTGGTGACGCCATCACTGGTTTCGATGGTGATGCTCGCCGTCAGCTCTGTCAATCCGAGATCGGCGATCAGATCAGTTAGATCGGCCTTAGTGCCAAAGAGCGTGAGATTAGCGCCAACTACTACTTCCTGCCCCTTGAAGGCCACCGGCGGGTCGAGGAAGATATCATGTGCTTTGACGCGCAGGTTGATCGGGAACGGGGTCTCGGCGTCCAAGGTTTGCAGCCAGGTGATAAGTTGCGCTTGCTTATTTGCATCACTCAGGATGTCCTGGCCACCGCCGGCGTTGCGATGGGTTTGATTGGTCAAGACACAAGCCAGCGTTTCGCACGCACCGTTGTGATAGTAGGGCGGCACGGCATAGATGGCAAGCAACGAGGGAATATTAAAACCATTGCCTTTGCCGTCGACGTTGTGATCTTTGCCCAGCCCGATTTGGCCGTTGGCGGCAAGTTCTACTGCACCCACATTATTGCCGATATTATTACCCTGACCGGCGACACCCAAGTTAAAGGAGTTGATGTCACTCAAGAAACGATTGAGGAATTGGCCGGCGAATGCATTGTTGGGCGCGCCCTGCTCTGTGGCGATCTCGGCGGCGGCGGGTGGCGAGACAAAGTCTTTGTTGCTCACGGTCCATTTGGTGCCGCCATGACATTGCTGACAGTTGGCCTGGAAGAAGAGGCGACGCCCGGCGCGCACATCATTGGCATTGAGCGCACCAGCCGTGTTGCCCAACTCGGTGGTGGTCAACGCGCCTTCCGGCGTGCGAATGCCAAAGCGCACCCATTCCTTCATGGCGTCGAGCGCTGGCCAGACGGTGTTGCTACCAGGCAAGCGCACCAACAGTTGTGGACGACCGGCATTGGGCAGGGCAAAGCCATTCACCACGGCGGGCGCAAAGTTGATATTGCCGGTGTCGCTGATGATCAAGCCGTGGTTGGGATCTTGGACGCTGCCATTGATCGGCGCGGCCAACGCACCCGGACCAGAGACGTTGCGCACATTGATCTCAAAGTCCTGCACTTCGTCAAAGAAGGCCGAATAGTTGAGCAGCCGCTGATCATCCGGGTTGTGTGGGCTCCAGGTGCTGTTCATGGGAATCGATTTGCGCGGGCCAGGCACAAATTGCCAGACCACGCCGTCGGTCAACCCGGCAAAGTGACAACTGCCGCAGGTTTGCCAACCTTCACTGGAAAGCCGGTCGGCTAATGAAACCGTGGCGGTCTGACCAGCGGGCGCTTCAAAAAGACCGCGTGAGGAGAAGAAGATCTCCTCACCCACCAGCAACTGCTCATCAAACGAGCCAGCCGGCGGCAGGGTCGCGGTGCGAATTACCTTTTCCACCGCATCCGCGTCCAGATTGACCAGCGACACATTGCGCGAGATGCTATTCATCACAAAGGCTTTGTTGTTGCGGATCACAATGCCCAGTGGATTCTTGCCCGCGTTGTCCCCCGCCGTCGCTGCCACATCGGGATCGTTGAGATCGATGTAGCGCGTGGTGCTGACCCCACCGGTGAAACTCAACTTGCCATCGCCATCGACCCCGACTTTAACCAAGAGGTCGCTGCCCGACGAAACTACATAGCCACTACCCACACCACTCTGATTGGTAAAGGCGATGGCCCATGGATTGGCAAAGAAGAGGCGTGTTTTGCCTGCTTCGGGCACGCGTGCGCCCAAGTGAAGATTGAGGAATTTGGCGGCACTGGCATCGGCGGGCGCGCCCGTCGCTGCGTTGTCGATCACATTGACAAAAGCCTGTGTATCGACATTAAAGCGCAGTGGCTTGGAGGGCGACGCCGCAATATTGGGCAAATAGGCTTGATTGCCGCGGATGACCACGCTCTGCAATTGGTTCGGGTAAGCACCCGTGGCATCCGCGGCGCCGTCGCCATTGGCATCGATGCGGAAGCCAGTTTCCTGGGGGGCCAGCGCAATCGGGCCAACCACAGTGGGCAATTGGGTGATTGTAGCCGGGATGTTCAACTGGCAGACAATGCCTTCTTTGCCATTGTCATCGCCCTGGACGCCGCCCGGTTTGGTAAAGGATAGAAAACGCGTCACATAGAGCCGTTGATTGTCCAGCGTGACGGCCAAGCCGCGCGGCTGAAAGTGGCGATTGGGGTCGCCCACGTTACACGTGCTATTGCGCAGATCAACGCTGCCGACCACAGTTTGTGTGTCGGTGCGGATAACGGTGATCGTATCCTGGCCGCTGTTGGCGACAAAGATGCGTTGGCCATCGGGCGAAGCGACCAGATTCCACGGTTCTGCGCCGGTAAGCAGGGGTGTGGGGCGGGCGACGGCGTTAAAGGCATTGACAGTGGCGTTCGTAATGTCAATCACAAAGACGCCATTATTGGGCGGGCTGACAACATAGGCATGGCTGGTGGTGTCGAGCGCCACCGCTTGTGGCTCGCGCCCCACGTTCTTCACTGTTTTCAGCACCCGCTGATTGCCGTCCAGATCGCCCAGTACAGAGACGCTGCCATCATCTGGGTTGACGACCCAGATAAATTGTTTATCTTGCGACATAGTGATGGGGCTGGAGGTGGTGGGTGCATCAAACGCGGCTGCGCCCTGTTCACCTGTCATGCTATCCTGGGCCAGCAATTCGATGTAGCCGCGCCAAGAAAGAGCCAGGATGACGGCAATCGTCACTAGGCTACCAAGCATTCGCCGCGTGGGTGGCCTGGTGTGAAATGAATGTTGCATAAGTTGCTCCTTTGTTGCGATAAATCGATACTTACATGATCTGCACTACCCTGCTCGCCATCCAGAATTCGGGCTGACCAGCGCGCCTGGGCGGTTGCCGCAGGGTAGCGTGAAAAAATAAAAGAAAACGCTATTCAACAGCATAGCGGAAAGAACCCGATCGATCCTCGTCCTTTGGATAGGTTTTCTACAACAAATGGTCGGCCTTCCTACCTGTCTAAAGTAAGGAGTTTTTCCTATCTACCGGCCAGGTGACGGCGTTTACAGATTGGGCACCAAGCGATGTTTGACGGCAAACATGGCGGCTTGGGTGCGATCATCGACTTCCAACTTGTTCAGGATCGTACTCACATAGCCCTTAACAGTGCCTTCGGTGAGGCAGAGTTGGTTGGCAATGTCGCGGTTGCGCTTGCCTTGGGTGATCAGCCGCAGAATCTCTTGTTCGCGGGCAGTCAGGGCCGATAGGAGAGAGGGCGCGCCCAACGCAAGCTGAATGAGCACCCGTTGGGCCACAGCGTGGAGCGCCGGTTCGCCGTGGGCCACGGCGCGCACGGCACGCACAATTTCTGCGGCGGTCCCGTTTTTGGTCAGGTAGCCAATCGCGCCCGCATAGATCGCCCGACAAATCCAACTTTCATCCACATTCTCGGTGAAGATCAACACATGGCAGCGCGGTTGCTGCACGCGCAGGCGTTGGAGCATGTCGATCCCATCTTCTTGGGGATAGAGCAGTTCCATTACCACAATATCGGGCTGCGATTGGTTGATCAATGGCAAGGCTTCGCGACAAGAAGCGGCCTCACCCACCAAAGCAATGCTCGGTTCCTCGGCGAGTAACATGCGCAGTCCGCTCCGCACCACTGAATAGGGATCGAGGAGAAAAAGCTTGAATTTCTGTGTCATAGGATTCGCTCCAAAAACAGAGTAGGGACAGTTTTGTTACTTGATGAGTATACTGGGGTCGCGTTGGCACCCTGTCCATTTTTGCGTTGGCTGGCACGTCCTTTGTCGTAGGGAGGATCAACTTTCACCAAATCGACAGATAACGTAAAAAGCCGACACGCATCGGTTACGCGTCTGACCTATAGAATAAAACCCTTAAAAGTCATCCATACTACCTCGTGTATTACCGGGCTTATTTGGTTGACTTTTAAATGGTTCGTCTATTAGGGTAGCGGGGGTAGCGTTTGAAGAGCGTTTTGTAACCGTTTCCACGCAATGATGTAGGACAAAAGTGGTATGCAACAAGTAGGAAAAGGCTGCGCAAGTCCTGGGAGAATTATACTATATTTTTTGGCAAAAGGGAGAAGGAGTTTTTGCACCCGGTTGTGTGAAGTTGGCGCAGCGATAATCAGCGGTTGTAGGTCACGTACCAAACGTGACCTACGAAAACTGCTGCGTACCTATTGGTTCATTTACGCCGCTCTGTACTAGTTTCCACGGCTTCCTGGCAATCGATACACAACATGGCCCAAGGCTTGGCTTGCAGCCGTTCTGGATTGATCGCTTGCCCACAGTTTTGACAAACGCCATAGCTGCCGTCGTCAATCGCGGCCAGCGCTTGATCAATCTCTACGATCTGGGACTTGAGAACATTGCCCCCGGCCATATCCTGCTCGCGGATGGTGTTGATGGCGGCAATATCCTCGCGGTCGTCTGCTTCGTCGCTGCCGTCGGCCTCTGTTATGTTTTCCTGCATTTTCTGGACATCTTCTGCAAGTTCCTCGCGGAATGCGAGCAGACTTTTGCGTTGTCTTTCCAGAAATTTTTGATCCATGGTAACTACCCCTTTCAGCGATGCATCAGCGCGCAATCAGCGCCGAACCAGTTGTGCGGACGTTTGTTTTTGTCATGCTCCCTACTCTACTGCGTTCTGCAAGGGATGCCAAGTAACTTTTGCGCAATTGGCAGAAGATCGCGGCTGATCCTACTAGTAGATCCCGGCGTAAATAAGGCACCCTATTTTTGCCATATACCGGCAAACCGCGCTCCCTGGCAATCGTCGTGGGTGGGGTTCTGGAAAGACTTAAGTCTTTACGACAAATAGCATCTTCATGCGAGATAGACGTTTGCCACCTCTTTGGCAATCGCGGCTGGCGCAGCGCCGGCACTATTGGTCAAGATGATGACGGTCAAGCCATCATCGACAAAACGCCCAATATAGGTGGTAAACCCCGGCAGCGCGCCGCTGTGCCCCACCAAGCGATGGCCTTCGTGGGTGGTGACGCCCCACCCCAAGCCATATTCGGTGGCTGTGCCGTCGCGTAGGGTGGCCGGCGTCCACATTTGGTGGAGCGCCGTTTGGGGCAGGATGCGTTCGGTATAAAGCGCAGCATCCCACTTGGCAAGATCATCGACCGTGGAAATCAACCCGCCATTGGCAAAGTGATGCTGTAGGCCAATATAGGCAGGATGTTGCCAGCCCTGCTCGGCCCAGAGATAGCCCGTGGCGCGGTGCGGGATGATGGTGCTCAGCTTATTAACGCTGGTCGCCGTCATCGCCAGGGGTGCGAAAATACGCTCGGTGAAGAACGCATTCAAATCTTGCTGGGTGATGCGCTCAATGATCAAACCGGCCAGAAAATAACCACTGTTGCTGTAGCTCATTTTCTCGCCCGGCGCAAAATCTAGCGGAGCCTGGGCTAACATTTGAAACATCTGCGCGTACGCATAATCTTGTTTGATATCTTCCGGTTTGGTCCAGTAATCTGGGGTGCCATCGCGCATAAGGCCGCCGGTGTGGTTAAGCAACTGCTCGACCGTGACCGTCTGCCACGCGGCTGGCGTATCATCCAGATAGTGATCGATGGTTTGGTTCAGATCGAGTTTACCTTCATTTACCAATAACATGATCGCCGTTGCCGTAAACTGCTTAGTGACCGACGCAAGTTGATAGGCTGTATCGCTGGTTGCTGGCACCTGCCATTCCAGATTGGCAAAGCCATAGCCAGTGGCCTGCACAACTTCCCCCTGGCGCACAATCGCCAGCGAAAGGCCAGGGATATGCTGCTTTTCCATCTCGCTTTGAATCAACGTATCAATCTGCATGTTCGCTCCTGCCTGGATCGTGGTTTGTGAAAGGTTGAGCGCGCCACTCGTCTTGTAACAGGGCATAGACAAATTCATCGCCCCACGCGCCTTTGAAAATCTCGTTGTGGATAAAGTGGGCCTCACGGCGCATCCCCAGGCGCGCCATGAGCTGATAGGAAGCCACATTGCGCGCATCACACCGCCCAACAATGCGCTGCAAGCCTAATTCGTCAAAGCCAAGCGCGAGGATGGCGCGTGTGGCTTCGCTGGCATAGCCATGCCCTTGATAGTCGGGATGAAAGACAAAGCCCACCTCGCCCTGTTGGTGCAATCGGCTCTGCCACACCAAGGAGACTTCGCCAATTAGAGTCGCGCTGGTTTGGAGGACAACGGCTAGCGACAAACGCGCGCCTTCCTCGGTTAGGCTATTTTCCGTTTGTTTGCGCGCCAGCACCTGTTGCGTCTCGGCTAGGCTGCGCGCCTCCCAGTAGAGAAAGCGCGCGACGTCTGGCCGCGCATGAAAGGCGTAGAGATCAGACAAGTCACCGGCTTGAAAGGGCCGCAGGGCAAGCCGTGCCGTGTGGATGCGATAGGTTGGTTTTAGCATGGTAAAGTTTCTGATGAATAGCAGCGTGCCTTGTCACTGTTAAACCACGGGATAGGGGCCTTCTGCAAATGCGGCGGCGTGGTAGCCCTTGGAGCCCACCACCCGTGCCAGCGGACTGCGCGGGTCATCGCTGGCGCGTAACTTGGCAAGTATGTGCGCAAAGTCATAGCGTGGGCACCAGCCTAGATCCTGCCGGGCGCGGGCATTGACATAGACTCTTTCGATGCTGGGAAACATCTGCCAGCCGCGGCGGGCATATTCCACTTCATAGGCGGGCACGCGACGGCGCAACACGGCGGGCGCATCCGTGCGCAAGTCCAACAGATCATCGGGCGTGAAGGGGGTGGTTGCGCTGATAATATAGCGCCCAAAACCGATGGCTGGTGCTTTTTCCAAGGCGAGCAAATGGGCGCTTACGGCGTCTTCAATATCCACCCGCCGGTAGAGAAATTCATTCACCTTGGCATTGTACTCATCATAGGTTTTGCGGATTTCCTCGCTGTCATCTGCTTCGGAAAAGAAGCGCGAGGTGCGCAAGACGAGGCAGGCAAGCCGGTGATTGCGGTAGAAGAGCGCGCACAACTCCTCGGCCGCGACTTTGGTGACGCCGTAGATATTTTTGGAAACAGGCGTGACTGCCTCGGTGATCCACGCGGCGGGGGTAGTGGCGGGTGGCGTTAGCGCGTCGCCAAATGCGCTGGTGGTGCTGGTGAAAATAAAGGCACCCACGCCAGCCGTCGTGGCCTCTTCGAGCAGATTGAGCGTGCCTGTGATGTTGGTGTCTACAAAGTCCTGGCGGCTGTGGGTGGCCACATGGGGTTTGTGCAGGGTCGCTGTATGAAGAACGGCATCTACCCCGGCCATACATTGTCGGACGAAAGCGCGGTCAACGATTGATCCAACCTGCTGTGTGAATGCAGAAGGCAGAATATCGACGCCAATGACAGTGTGGCTTGTCTGTTGTAGTGCGCGTACCAGCGCTTCACCCAAATGACCAGCGCTGCCAGTAACTAAGATTTTCATCGTTGGTTGTTGCCCCTTGTTGATAAACGCCCAATATAGCGCGTGGCGCTGATGGGCGCTGCGGATTGGTTTAAGGGTTATGATTGCATCCACACGCAAGCGGTTGGTGTGGATCGCAAGAAAAAGAAGGACTACCAGATGGGGGATTATCTCTGGTAGTCCTTCGTGTTTGGCGTGGGTACAATTTAATCTTCGTCTAAGCGTAAAACGGACATAAAGGCTTCCTGCGGAATCTCGACACTGCCTACCATCTTCATCCGTTTCTTGCCCTCCTTCTGTTTCTCCAGCAATTTCTTCTTGCGCGAAATGTCACCGCCGTAACACTTGCTCAGCACATCTTTGCGCATGGCCTGCACATTGGCGCGACTGATCACTTTATTGCCCACGGCGGCCTGAATGGGCACATTGAACATCTGGCGGGGGATGATCTCCTTCATCTTGCTCACCAGGCGTTGACCTTTGGGATAGGCGAACTCGCGGTGAACGATGACGCTCAAGGCATCGACCGGCTGCTCGTTCACCAAAATGTCGAGCTTGACCATGTCCGACTCGCGGTATTCGTCGAGCGTGTAATCCATGCTGGCATAGCCACGCGTGCGCGCTTTGAGGTCGTTATAGAAATCGACAATGATCTCAGAAAGCGGAATCATACAGGAGATCTCCA
The DNA here is from genome assembly GCA_034437715.1 of Caldilineaceae bacterium. Taxonomy (GTDB): domain Bacteria; phylum Chloroflexota; class Anaerolineae; order Caldilineales; family Caldilineaceae; genus JAHBVH01. The sequence goes on along the minus strand of DAOTTR010000304.1, from coordinate 31,441 downwards.
GGCGTTTGGTGTCTAGCCAAGTCTGGTTGCGTAACTCGCCACGCCGCTTGGTCACCAGATCCATGATCGCGCCAATGTATTCGGATGGGGTAAAGAGGCGCAGCTCGCACCACGGCTCTTCGATCTTGGCAATATAGGTTGGATCGGGCAGATCCGCTGGGCTGTCGATGGTCATCACCGTGCCATCGGTCTTGGTAATGCGATAGGCCACCGAGGGGGCTGTGAAGATGATCGTCATATCATACTCGCGCTCCAAACGTTCCTGGACGATCTCCATGTGAAAGAGACCCAGGAAGCCGAGACGAAAGCCAAAACCCAACGCTGTGCTGGTTTCTGGTTCATAGGTGAGCGCAGAATCATTCAGTTGTAATTTTTCCAGCGCATCGCGCAGATCGACATAATCATCGGCATTGGATGGGTAGAGACCGGCAAAGACCATGGGCTTCATAGGCTTATAGCCAGGCAATGGTTCGGTCGCCGGTTCCCGCAGCAGGGTGATTGTGTCACCCACATCCAGATCTTTCACTGCCTTGAGCCCGGTGGCAATATAGCCTACTTGCCCGGCATGTAAGATTGGCACCGCCAGCATGGCGGGGGTCAGGACGCCAATCTCAATCGGCGTAATGTTTTTCTGGGTCACCATAGAATAGAGCGTATCATTGGAGCTAAAGGTGCCATCGATCACGCGGATATAGGCGATCACCCCTTTGTACGCATCATACTGGCAATCAAAGACCAAGGCGCGCAGGGGCGCGTTGGGATCACCACTGGGGGGCGGCACTTGTTCGATAATCTGTGCCAGCACCTGCTCAACATTGATGCCGGCTTTGGCGCTGATGCGCGGAATATCTTCGCCAGGGTATGCAAGCAGGTCTTCGATCTCTTTGGCAATGTCATCGGGCATGGCCGCGGGCAAGTCGATCTTGTTGATGACCGGCACAATTGTCAGTTGTTGTTCCATGGCAGTAAACAAATGGGCCATGGTCTGTGCTTGAATGCCCTGTGACGCATCCACCACCAGCACTGCGCCTTCGCAGGCTTGCAGGGCGCGGCTCACTTCATAACTAAAATCGACATGGCCAGGCGTATCGATTAAGTTGATCTCATATTCCTGGCCTTTGTACGTATAAATCATGCGGACTGCACTGGCTTTGATCGTCACGCCTTTTTCGCGCTCCAGATCCATCGAGTCGAGCAATTGCTCTTTCATCTCGCGTGCGGTCACGGTCCCCGTCATTTGCAACAAGCGGTCGGCCAACGTACTTTTGCCATGGTCAATATGGGCAATAATTGAAATATTACGAATGTGATCTAACTTCATAAAAGGTTCGTCTACTACTCTCTCATACCAATCGTATAGACCGATCGTATAGACCGATCGTATAGATGCACGGGTGCGTAGATAAACAGGGTTCAGGCGGTACCCTATGTTTTGTCTACTCTCTATTCTACCGCACTTTTTGCCAATTATTCAATAACTGGCCTTCTCTTTGCATGAAAATGCGCACTTCGCCAGGCAAACCGGTCATATTTGAGAGATTTCTACTTGTTTACAGCGGCAAAACAAGGCTATATAATGCAAACTTGTGCAGCGGTAGGGTTATCCGACGGCGTAGCTGCAATAGTGGGTCTTGATGTTGGGTTTGGCTGCATGAGTATAAAACGATGCTTTTCAATTCTGTTGAATTCCTACTCTTCTTTCCGCTGGTCGTCACCCTCTATTTTCTTTGTCCCCAGCGCTACCGTTGGGCCTTACTATTAGCGGCCAGTTATTTCTTCTATGCGGCCTGGCGTTTGGAATATGTGCTGCTGTTGCTGCTCTCGACCGTGGTCGATTATATTGCGGCCCGGCAAATGGGGGCGGTGGCGGACAAAGCGACGCGACGCATCTATCTGTTAATCAGCTTGGCGGTCAATCTTGGGTTGCTCTTTACGTTTAAGTATTTCAACTTTTTCAACGAATCGCTGTCAGGCTTGTTGCACGTGTTCAACGTGGATTATCAACTGCCTCTCTTGAATGTGTTGCTGCCCGTGGGTATTTCCTTCTACACCTTTCAGTCGTTGAGCTATATCATCGATGTCTATCGCGGCACAGTAAAGCCGGAATTGCACTTTGGCATCTTTGCCCTCTACGTATCATTCTTCCCGCAGTTGGTCGCCGGCCCAATCGAGCGGGCCAAACACATGTTGCCCCAATTTCATATCCAACATTTCTTCAATGAAGGGCGTGTCAACAGTGGCTTGCGCTTGATGCTCTGGGGAATGTTCAAAAAGGTCGTCATCGCTGATCGCTTAGCGGTCTATGTCAATCAAGCCTATAATAACCCCGCCGACTATGATGGCGCTGCCCTGTTGATGGCCACCTATTTCTTTGCCTTTCAGATCTATTGTGACTTTTCTGGCTATTCTGACATTGCCGTAGGCGCAGCGCGCATTCTGGGTTTTGACCTGATGGAGAATTTCCGTCAACCCTATGTGGCGCGCTCGGTGGCGGGCTTTTGGCGGCGCTGGCACATCTCCCTCTCCACCTGGTTTCGCGATTATCTCTATATTCCGCTGGGCGGCAGCCGCGTCGTGCCCTGGCGTTGGTACATGAATTTGGCGATTGTCTTTTTGGTGAGTGGCCTGTGGCATGGTGCCAAATCGACCTTTGTGATCTGGGGGGCCCTCCATGCGTTCTATGTGTTGGGAGAGATCTGGTTGGGCCGTGCCAGTTTGTGGGGCATGGCGCGGGTGGGGCGCGAAAATCAATCGCTTCTGCCCAACTGGCTCAAAACTGTGCTCACCTTTCATTTGATTCTTTTCAGTTGGATCTTTTTCCGGGCCAATAACCTGGACGACGCGCTGTTGATCATCCAGAACATTGGGCGCATGGCGACGACGATGCCCCTTGTTTCATTGTTTGCCCCCTGGCGCGATGCAGGCGTCGCCGATGTCAATACCGAGATGATTCTCTCGGTGGTGCTGATCATCGTTTTGGAGCTCATTCAGTGGTTCGAGCGCTACATTGCCAACATGGAGCGCAGCTTTATCAGCAATCCATTCTGGCTGCGCTGGCTCTCCTATGTGGCAATGGCGATCGCCATTGCCAATCTTGGCGTATCGATCGATACGCCATTTATTTATTTTCAGTTTTAGGATAGGGTTAGATGTAGTAAAGACTTCAGTCTTTCTGGGATGCGGACAAAGACTGAAGTCTTTACTACCGTGCCTTAGTCGCCAGCGATCTGCGCACAATTGCTTTGGGGCATCTGCCCGTTGGTAATGCCCTGCATCCAGGCAAGAGTCGCCTTGAAGCTTACTTGGCGTGTATAGACATGTTCCACGGCGGGCAGCGAGAGATAGGTGACGGGTTGGCCTTGTTCGCAGAGCAGCGTGGCAAAGCTGACTTGCGATTCGGGTGTCACCACATAGTCACCTGTGCCCTGAAAGAAAGCTACAGGAATCGCAAAACCACCAAAGGTGCCGGCATAGTTGGCGTCTAGCACCGCTTTGAAAATCGGATACTGGTCGGCTAGGCGATCGTCGAGGAGCGCAGCGCGGAACTCGGGCCGGTACATGCCCTGGGGATCGCTGCTGTAGTAGACAAAAATATCATCCACACATTGGGTGAGCGCGTCTTGGTCAAAGGTAGGCAGCCATTCATCCAAAAAGACTTGCTCTGGGCTGATCACTGCTGCACCAAAAAAGTGGCGATAGGCATAGATGAGGTAGGGCGTAAAGATCGGGCTTTCGCGCAAGAGTGCCTCGACATTCGTCGTCGCGCCGTGGCTGATCACGCCGCGCAGGGGCAACTCGGGGGCATAGTCCGCCGCAAAGTCTTTGGCGGCAAAGGCCGTGTGTCCCCCATTCGAGTAGCCAGCAAAAAAGAGCGCATCCAGTGGGCGTGCATTGATATCGGCCGGTGCCGCTTCCAAGAAACGATAGGCCGCACGCGCTGCGTCGAGCAACATGTGCGCTTCCAATTCGGCAATAAAGTATTCGTGGGGGCGTTCGGGATCATTGTAGCTCATGCCGTCGGGCAGGACACCGATAAAGCCCTGGGCGGCATAGCTCAACATATGCGTGCGGTAGCTGCCCCATTGACGACCCAACGTATATTCGCGCGAGGGCGCACAGCCATCGCCTAAACCAGTTGTGCCAGGGGCATAGCCAAAGACAGGAAACTGGGTCGCGGCCGCGACGCGCGGCACAAATAGATCGGCCTGCCCGGCGATCGGGTCACCCACTTCTGTGCTACTTTGGAGCGTGAGCCGATAAATGTCTACAGCATATTGGGCATCGAGTAGGCTATCGGGTGGGTAGAAGCCGGCGTTGAGCGTGTCGATCTCATCCGTTGTCACTGTTTCGACAAATTGGGCATCAAGGATCGTGCCCCATTGCGCGTCAGCCGTCGCAGCCGTTGCCGTGGTGGATGTTGAAGGGGTTATCCCTGCGGTCGTGGTGACCCTTTCGGCGCTGGTGATGGTTGCTGTTGCCGTAACGGGTGCGGTAGCCGTCGTCGGCGCACTTGTGGTTATGGTATTCTCTGTGGTGATCGATGCTGCCGTTGTCAGGGTGGCGGTTGCGGTGATTGCACCTGGATTGGCGGGGGTTGTGCTGGCTACCAAAACGGGCGTTGCCGTTGGTGTACGGTTTGCCTGATCGATATTGCAGGCACTCAATAAAAGAAGTGCGAACAGCAGCGGGGCAATGACGATAGAGCGTTTTGCTTGCATAGAGCTTCCTTTAGTGAGTACCAAGTTCCATAGAATAATTCGGTATAGGTAACGATTCAGGCTTCCTGATCCCTCTGATCCCTGGGAACGCCGACATCCTTGTCGGCAACCAATGCAAAAGCCGACAAGGATGTCGGCGTTCCCGGCTGAATAGTTATGGTAATATTATGGTTGTGCCGCCTCGGTTGCGCGCATGACGGCGGTCGCTAACAGTGGATTGGTAATTGGTGTCGCTGCTGTAGCGGCTGCGGGCGCAACGGGGGTTGCCGCGGCACCGCCGGCGGCTTGCGTGGCACGCGCCATGGTCGTTGCCAGCAAGGGATTGGCTGGCACGGTCTCCAGTGTTGTGTCCGGGGCCGCGGCTGTTACTTGGGGCGTAGCGACGGGTTGCATGGCGGCTGGATCGATGTGGGTAGCCAATTGCTCGGCGATGTAAAGTTTGCCCGGTTGGCGCAAATGTTCGGTGTCGCTGAAAAAATAGGCGGCCAAGTCATAGGAAAAATCGAGCAGATTGGTCCCCTCTATCATGCCCGCCGCGGTTAACTGCGCCTTAACGACATTGACATTGGTGGTAAATTGGCGGCGAAAACTTTCGCCAATATAAACATCGCCCAACTCGGCATTGACCGGCGTGAAATAGAAGAGCACCTCCACGCCTGCCGCCCGTAGCGCGCGCACAATATCGACCATGGCGCGCACCTTGCGGTGCTCGGGCTGCAACGCATTCATAAAGTAATAGGTGAGCAACCGTGGGTAATCAGGATTTTCCGACAGTTCCTGGTAATAGACAAATTTTTCTGTATCCTGTGTTACCGATGCAGCTAACCCGATACTATCTTCAAAATCGGCGACCTGGCCGACGGGTGTGCCGCCATTATTGACCTCGCTGCGCAAAAACGCATCGCGTGTGATGTCCGTCTGATAGCCGCCAAACAGATGCAATGGCCGACCCAAGAGTTTGGACAATGGAATACCCATATTGAGCATACGCTTCTCCGTGGTGAATTGGTAACCAGGGCGGCGGTCCCATTCGGGTGAAAAAGAGCGCATGTTGATCGGAATGATGATCAGTTTGGGCCGATATTTCTGGCGCAGCAGATAGGTGATGTAACTCGCATATACATCCATGCCATAGGCGGCGTGTGAGAGTTCGCCAATACGCTGATTGGGTAGCAATTCCTGCAATATGGACGCCATTGTCTGGCTGCCAGCAGGATGCCACAGCGTGCTGTCACCCATGTAGATCGTGTCAACCTGTTCGTCCAACAAGCGCTGAAAGTGGACAATCGTCTCTGGCACGCTGGCCGGATAGACATAGGCAACCATGCCCTGCACAACCAGTAGCAAGATCAACAGCACCAACATTTTCAGCAGAAATCTACGCATGGTTTATCCACCGGTTGGACTAGCCGCAATCGGGCAATCGGAGCGCGGAACGCCACCGTTGAGAATCGCGCGCATCCAGTTGAGTGTGTCCACAAAGCCATGTTGGCGTGTGACAAAATGATCGATTGCTGGATATAGATAATAAGTCACCCGTTTGCCCTGGCTACAGATGCGCGCCATAAACGCCTCGTTGGTTTGGGGTGTAACAACCGGATCGGTTGCGCCATGTACCAGCAGGGCTGGGGTATTCGGGTTGATGGCGTTACCCACGTCATTGAGATCGAGTACCTGCTTAAAGGCTGCAAACCCGCTAGCAAGCTGTCCACCGAAAAGGGCATCGAGAAAGTCCGGGCGATAGAGTTGCGCGGCTTGTGGGGGGTAATAGGCATAGACATCATCGACACATTTGCTTGTGACATCCTGGACAAAGGTGGGCAACCATTGAGGCAGGAAAACATTTTCGGGCGCAATCACATAAGAGCCATAATAGGAGCCATAAGCATAGACAATGTAGGGGGCCAATGCAGGGCGTTCGCGCAGCAGCGCCTCGACGCTGGGTGCCGTAGCATGACCAATCACGCCGCGGATGGGCAACTCTGGGGCATACCAGGACGCAAATTGATCGGCGGCAAATGCGCCATGCCCCCCTTGTGAATAACCACCAAAAAAGACGGCATCCAGCGGCTGGGCCAAAATGTTGGGCGAAAGAGGCGTGGCAAAGAAGTTATAGGCGGCGCGCGCCGCGTCCAACATAAGATAGCCTTCCAGGCGCGCCACAAAATAGGGATGGGTGCGCGTTTCATCATCATAGCCCTGCCAGAGTGGCAGCACCGCAATATAGCCCTGGGCGGCATAGGAAAGCATGTGGGTGCGATAGTTGCCCCAATTACGGCCGCGCGTCGATTCATCCAGCGGTGCACAGGTGGTACCAATGCCCGTCGTGCCGGAACCGTAGACAAAGATCGGAAAGGCTGCCCATTGGCTCACGCGCGGAAAGAAAATTTCGGCGCGCACCGAGACAATCTCATCACTTTCATTCAGGGTTTGAAAGTAAATTTGATAGCGGTCAACATCATATTGGGCGGGAACCTGGTTGGAGGCAGGATAGAATTGGGTGCCAAGCTGATTAATCTTCTCCGTCGACACTGTGTCCATGTACAGGGCATTGCTGATGCTGCCGCCACGGATGAGCGCCAGCATTGGTGCCGGCACCGCTGTCGGTTCGGGTACTTGTGTGGGTGCTTGTGTGGGTTCCTGGGTAGGCAATGGTGTTGCCTCTAGGACCGGCATCCCTGTCGCGGTTGCGTTTGGTTCGCTGGTAGGCGCTGCCGGCAGGGGCGTGGACGTAAAGGTTGGTACCAGTGAGCGCACCTGGGTGGTTGCCGTGGCAAGGACGACAACCTCTGGCGCAACAACTGCTGGGTCAACACTTGCTGGGTCAACACTTGCTGGGTCAACGTCGGGCCCAGTCGGATCATCGGCAAATTTACAAGCCACCAGGAGGATCAACAGTGCTCCTAAAATCAGGAGTAGACGAAATTGTTTCATTACGTTAGATCACTACGTTCCGGCCTGTTTGTCAATACGTTTGTCAATACGATAGAAACAGGTCCAACTTCAATCACAACAAGTCAAGCCCCAAAGTCAAGCCCCAAAGCCAAGCCCCAAAGCCAAGCCCCAAAGCCAAGCGTAGTATAGCAATTAAATGGCGATCTGCGCGTAAGCGTGCTTGTTTTTGGTGGCGTTGTTTCTGTAGGTCATATTTGCAACCGAACAAGTGTCGCTGAGCAAGGCTTGGCTAGGGCAAAATTAACAGAGTTCTTGGTCAATCCACCTTCCAGGAAGGTTTTGCACAACAACTTTGTTAAAAGCGCACTAGGGCGGTGTGGCGGCTTTAGGCCGCTTATCACGTTACAATTGTCACGTTTGTAACATGACCTACGTTACCCGCGCTTCAACCGTTCGGCAAACCAGGCGATGGTTGTGTTCATGCCTTGGTCCAGGGTAACTTTGGGTTGCCAGCCGAGGACGCGCTGTGCCTTGGCGATATTGGGCTGACGCTGCTTTGGATCATCCATGGGCAGGGGTTTGAATTGAATACCTGCCGCGTTGCCCGTGAATTCATTGATCTTTTGGGCAAATTCCAGGATGCTGGTTTCGGTTGGATTGCCAATGTTGACGGGTTCCGTCTCGTTGCTCATGAGCAGACGATAGATGCCGTCAACTAGGTCGCTCACATAGCAAAAGCTGCGCGTCTGGCTGCCATCGCCATAGACCGTCAACGGTTCGCCCGAGAGCGCTTGCGCCACAAAGTTGGGGACAACGCGCCCGTCTTTGAGCCGCATACGCGGGCCATAGGTATTGAAAATGCGAATAATACGTGTATCCACCCCGTGGCTGCGATGATAGGCCATGACCATGGCCTCGGCAAAGCGTTTGGCTTCGTCATAGACGCCGCGCGGGCCAATCGGATTGACATGGCCCCAGTAATCTTCAGTTTGGGGGTGGACTTGCGGATCGCCATAGACTTCACTGGTGCTGGCAAGCAGGAGGCGCGCGCCTTTGGCCAGGGCTAAGCCGAGCGCATTGTGGGTGCCTAGGCTGCCTACCTTAAGCGTTTGGATAGGTAGCTCAAGGTAATCAACTGGACTTGCTGGGCTAGCAAAGTGTAAAATAGCGTCTAAGTCCCCTTTGATGTATATATAATCAGTAATGTTGTGGTTGATAAACTGAAAGCGTTTGTTACCGGCTAAATGGGCAATGTTGTCGGTATTGCCGGTCACTAAATTATCCATTGCGATCACAGCGTGATCTTCTGCCAACAGTCGATCACAGAGGTGGCTACCCAAAAAACCGGCACCACCTGTTACTAAAATACGCATCGAGAATTCCTTTCATCAAAATTGCGCTCTTTGTAAAAAATCTCTACAAATAGCACCTTACACAAGGATAATATTTTCCTATGTACCCTGCATTGCCCTTTGGTCCGCTTACGATTCCTACCGGGCCACTTGTTATCTTGCTCGCGCTTACCATTGGTCTTGAAGTGGCAGGTCGTTTTGGTCGGCGATTGCACTTGTCGATCGATGATGTATGGAATACCGGACTCATCTGGGTGTTCGTCAGCTTGATTGTAGCGCGTCTCTGGAATGTGATCCAGTTTTGGTCTGTCTATATTGCAGAACCGTGGCTGATCATCAGCTTACGGCCAAGTGGGTTTGTGTGGAGTGGCGGTCTGCCGGTAGGGCTGCTCCTTGCTTACGCTTACTTATGGCGACGGGCCATCGATCCGCTGCCGATGACGGTGGCATTGGCCGGTGGTGGCATTGTCACCACTGCAATCATCATGGCGGGTACGTTTTTGACGGGTAGCCTGATCGGCATTCCGACTGATCTGCCCTGGGCCCTGGCCTATTATGGGGTATTGCGCCACCCGATTGCCTTTTATTATGCCTTTGGCTTTAGCCTGATTGCTATGGCTGGCTGGTATACTGTAAGCAAGCTATCGTTAGGTCGCGTTTTACTGCTGTGGCTCTTGGAAATTGGGTTGCTGCTCCTGCTCGTTGGTGCCTATACAGAAGATAGCGCGACCCTGGCTAGTTTACGCACAAGCCAGCTTTTGGGATTGCTCGCGGCCTTAGTTGCCTGCCTCGGCTTAGCACAACGCACACCTATGCAAGCTGATCCTATCCCAATCGAAGTGTAAATGGGTTTGCTGAGTTGGAAGCGGAAATTACTTGATAGAAAAATTGGCCAGCGCGCGAAGGATTTGGGGCTAAATCCCGATAAATAAAGAAGAGCGCAAAAGCGAACAAACAAAATGTTTTGGCTGGCGCGCTCGCTTAATTTATCATCACTCATCCGTTGGGTATGTGCGTAAGGTTTTCCTGCCGTCGCTATGCACTGTACAGATGAGCCATTTTCAACCGATCCGCTTAACCTCCAGCAATGAATTTCCTGACGCAATGGCGACCCTATGAAAGATTATCGACGAATTTTGGAGGTCTCGGCAGATGCGACGGCGGATCAGATCAAGGCACAATACAAACGGCTTGTCCGCGTCTATCATCCAGACCGCTTTACCAGTGAAGCAGATAAAATCTATGTCGAAGGCAAACTCAAGGAGATTACAGAAGCATACCATGCGCTGCTAAAGGCCCCCGATCCATTTACCATGCAGCAGACGGAAGCGCGCTTTGGCATCCTGCCGCAACCGGTGGCCCTGCCCAGAAATTTACAGTTTGGACCCCTGACACGGGGTGCGCGACGCACGTTGCTCTTCCAGGTAGAAAATGCCGGCGGCATGGCTGGCGCGGTACAGATTCGCTACAGTGAGGAGGATAGCTGGTTTACAGTTGTCAAAGGACGGCAATTGTATAATTACAAGCCGTTCCCCATGGAATTTGCGGTGCAGGCTGATACGAGCAGGCTGGAAATCGGCAAAACGTACAATGGCTGGCTCGAGATTCAGATCGATGACGCGACGGCGCGTGTGGCCCTTTCTACCCAGGTGGTAAGACGGCGTTCGCCGCGTTTGTTGACATCCCGGCTTATGCTCATTTTTACGATGGTAGTTGTGATTGGCTTGCTTTTTTCGCTGCAATTCTTCGATGAACAACTGGCCCATCTTTTATCAAATGGGCAATCAAGCGGGCAAGCGGGTCAGGGAAGTGGTTCTGTGGCCATGAACAGCGCTGCCACCGTAGCCACGTTGCCGCCGACTCATGAAATTAACGCAATGGCCTTGGTTTCCGCGACGCGGCAGACGCCCACGGTCACGCTCCAACCTCTGGTAACGACGGCGAACAGCGGGTTGAGTCAAAAGATCGCGCTCACACCAACTGCTACGCTGTCGGTGACCGCCTTGGTCGCGCCACTATCCACCATGCCCGCTGCGCCAACTGCGCGCGAAACGTTGAGCATGACGGCCGCTTTGCGCAGTGCCCTCATTACGTTGACCGCAATTCACACCGCTACAACAGTTGCACAAATGTCGGCGACGCTACCACCAGTGCAAGAAATCACCTCCCCTCTTGCAATAGCGACAGCGACAGTAATGGCGACCGTGGCCCCCACGCCATCACCGGTTAAAACGGCAACCATACGACCAACCGTGACCATAACTCCACAACCCACGGCGACGGCGACCAGCACACATACGGCAATACCAGAATCAACCGTGACACCAACGAAGACACGCACACCTATCCCCACGTCTACTGCGACCGCCACCCCCTCGCCTCTCCCCACACTGATATTGACATCAACAGCGATCGCCCCTGGTGCAGAGACGCCTTGGCCTACGGTGCCCATTACGCTGCTCATTACAGTGCCCAATACCTTTGATGTCAACACGCGGGCCGATGTTTCTGTCCAAGCTGCGCTGATCCAGGTGTTGCCCAAGGGTAGCCAATGGCGCGCGATTGGCCGTACGATCGATAACACTTGGTTGCTGCTGCAAATCGATAATGAACGCGTCGCATGGGTGCTCATCGAACCGATTCTGGTTGATAAAGCACTTGTGCCAACCTTGCCGATTGTGATTCCGCCTTCCTATCAAAATAATTAGACCTTATTCTGATTTAATTTTGGGCATGCGTAGGTGCGGTTTGTAACCGCACAAGCGCGGTCAATGCCCACTTGTGCGGTTTGTAACCGCACCTACAAGAACAATTGCACTGGGTTTTGTTGCCGAAATAACCAATCGCAATAATTGCTACTGATCAGGGGTTAGCCCCATCTTTTGTACCAGGGCTGGGCTAGCGTGCCGGTGACGGCCCCAAAACAGTGCGTAGCGCTGCCCCGCTCGACCGTCCCCGACACGTTTCCCGCAAACTGAAGTACATCTCCGACTGAAGCCCGCTTGTTTTGCTAATTTGGTTTGCGTCCTCCCCACTGTTACAATGTCCACAACTTTTACCACCGTTGTTACTCGGTTGTAGGTCACGTTTGCAACGTCACAGGCTCGGTCAATGCAGCACGGGCGATGCGCAACCGGACAAGTGTCGTCGATCAAGGCTTTGCTTCGCGCAGGGTTCCAGCTTTGGGCTGCTTTGTCACGTTGCAAACGTGACCTACGAAAACTGCTTTGTAGCGATTGGCTTATTTGCGCCGCAGTCTACTAATTATGTAATAGTGATTTCGGGAAATTGGGGAAATCGCATTATTTTTGGTATGATGTTGCTGGCAATGATGACTTTAGTTGTAGGGTATGGCGACCACACTGGGCCAGCGTCAAATATTTTTTACGACAAGCGTCTTAGATGATGACTGTGGTAATTTCAATCCCCATGGCTATGCTGCAAAAGCGGAAAAAAGCTAATGGACAAACCATTTAAAAGTCATACAAATAAGCCCGGTAATACACGAGAGCGTATCTATGATTTTTAAGGGTTTTATCTATAAGGATGCGCAATGCTTGGGCCGAGCCACGCGTTGGATTACAATCCTACTATTATTTTTCCTCTATAGCGCGCTGATCCTCTGGCCAGATGTGGCGCAGGCCCAAGGGGTGAGCAATGTGGGCGCGTCCGCTGCCGAAGCGGTTACGGTGCCGCTCTACTGGTATTTGATGACCGCTATGGTTGCCCTGCTGGTGCCGATTGGCTTTGTGTTGATTGGTGTGGCTGGGTTACAGCCAGACCATGCTTGGAATGCGGCGTTGGGTGGGCTGGCGGCAGTGGGGCTGGCGACTTGGGGCTATTGGGCTGTCGGCTTTGCCATTCAATTTGGTGGCGTTGGCCTTGTCTATGCCGATCCAGGTCTGCGCCAGTTGGTCTGGGAATGGAGTCCCATGGCCGCCAACTGGGGTGTTGGCTGGGGCGTGGCTGGCCTGAGTGGCTGGTTTTTGTCGGGCGGCGAGGTTACGGCGTTGACCTATGCGCTTTTCCTTGCCCACCTGCCTTGGGTGATCACGGCAGCAGCGTTGCCGATTATGGCTGTCCGTGGTCGTGCCCCGGCGATTGTTACGCTCTTATTGGCCCTCGTGATTGGCGCGCTGATCTACCCGTTGGCGGGCAACTGGGTGCAGGGTGGAGGCTGGTTGAGTGCCTTGGGGCGCAACCTCAATCTGGGGCATGGCCTCATCGACTTTGGCGGCGCGGGCACTGTCCATCTAGTAGCTGCCGGTTTTGCACTAGCGGCTATGGTCGTTTGGGGACCGCGCACGGCGCGTCAGCCGAGTTTACCCGCCGAATTGCCGCCGGTACACCTGCCTTTATTAGTCGTTGTGGGCAGCTTATTTGTGCTGGCGGGCAGCTTGGGTTGGCATTGGTCGAACCCGCTGCAAGTTCAATTTTTAAGCGAAATCGCCCTGATGCGCGGTAGCGTGAATAGCATTTTGATTGCCGCGGGTGGGTTGCTGCCTCCTTTGATTTATACTTGGTTTGTCACCGGCAGCAGCGAACCGATGACCTGTGCGCGCGGCTTGGTGGCGGGCAGCGTAGCGGGCTTAGCGGTGGGGCCTTTTGTCCAGCCCGGCGTAGCCTTTGCGATTGGCCTATTGGCTGGCGCGACCGTCCCCTTTGTCCTATTCGTTTTGGAAGGGGTTTGGCATCTGGATGACGCAACCGGGGCCGTCACCGCCAGTGGTGTTCCCGCGATGGTGGGCTTGTTGCTGGTGGGCATCTTTGCTGATGGGGTGGTGGGCAATGGCTGGCAAATGACCGGGCTGGGTAATTATCTGGGCATTGACAGCCAAGGTGTCTCGGGGCTTTTTGTAGCTAGCGGCTATCAATTTGATTTTCCGGGCCAATTACAGGCGCAGGCGATTGGTGTTCTGGCGCTAAGCCTGTGGGGGTTTATTATGGGCATGATCATCTGCATTCCACTGGGTTTACTCTTTCATGCGCTGGATGGCGGCGAAAGCGTGGCTGTCACGCCCGCGCCGCTTGAACCTGTGTTTCAGGAACAGAGTTTTGAACCGAATGTGCTGCAGCGCGCCGGCAATCGCCGGCAGCTACGCAAAGGCATGGGTGACGATAACTTTACTCAATAGCCACTCCCATAGCTACCTGTAGTCAAGCGTTGCGCACAGCCTCACCCCTCTATTATTTGCATCTCACCAAAATTAAACGTTTGCAGTGGTGTATAGATCGAGCCAGTGGACTGTAGTTGACTCTGCATGTGGACAATCTGGCTTACCACAAAGTTTGCTGGTATCTGTTGCTGGGGCGCATTTGCCGCCAGTTGTTGCACCAGGCTGTTCCCGATTGCCTTGCTTTGCACGCGCGTGCCCGCTCGGCGTAGCCGACCAATCGTCAAGTGGGGTGTAAAGGGTTTGGTTTCTGCCGCAAATCCCAATCCCTGTGCGGCCGCTTCAACCTGCTGTTGCAAAATCAGTAGCGCATCGTCTTCAGCTTGAATCCCAAGCCACACAACATTGGGCGTTTGCCGATTGGGAAAACACCCGGTTGCTCCAATCGCTAGCACAAACGGTTTTTGTGCGGCGCTGATGGCATTGAGGGCGCACCCCATTGCCTGGCGCTGCTGATCGCTGGTTTCACCCAGAAAGCGCAAGGTGACATGCACCTTGGCGGGTGGCGTCCAAGCCATTGCCTGATCCTGTTGAGCCGCGACTAGTAGATCCCGGCGTAAATAAGGTACCCTATTTTTACCATGATGTACACGAGTAACGTGCCTTATTAACTACCGTGGTATCTACGCCCAACTGTACTAGGATGGCTTCCAACGTCTGTTGCTGCTGGTGGATCAAACCGTGGAGCGTTGCGGGAATTTCGATGGCAACAAAGGTGCGCATGGCATTACTCGCGGCGTTGGGTCGCCTGATTTTGGCGGCGCGCGCGCATATAAAGCAGGGTAGAGACTAACCCAAGCACCCCCAAGCCACTTGCCCCAGAGAAGACGCCACAGAGCAGCATGATCATTAAATTCTGGGTATCGGGCACACGCAGCCCAACGAGATTGATGGTTGAGGGCGGCATGCCCGTTGGGTAGGGCGTGAAGGTGGGTATGGGCAAACTAGCTACCATTGCGCTGGTCGGGGTGGCGGTCAGCACAATATAGGGCGGTACCGGCGCGGCGGCTGGATCTGGCTGTGTCACGGCAGCCACCGGCGCGGCACCCATTGGCACATCGGTTGTGGTTGTAATCAGGGTCGTTTGGCTAAGCGGATCAAGCGGCGCGCTCATGGCCGCCATGTTGATCGCAGCGGTTGAGAGTACCCCTGGATCCGTTGTGGTAAAGGGTGGTTCGGGGGTGGGCAGTGGGCTTTGTCCTTGCCCATCGGGCAACGGTGGTTGCTCTATCCCCTGTGTCTCCACGAATGGTGTGGGCAGCGGGCTTTCACCCTGATTCTCGGGTAATGGCGTTGGTGGCAGACCGATACCCCCTGGGTTTGGTATGCCAGGGGTAGCAAAAGGATCGGTTGGCAGAGTCATGGTTGGCAACATCGTCTCCGTCACCGGCCCGGTCATGGTGAGCGGCACGGTGGGGGTGAAGATTTCTGTGGTTGGCGTAAAAAACAGCGTGGGGGTAGGTGTAGGCTGGGCCGAAATCCCCAAGCCATAGCCACAGCGTACCAGAATTTCGCCACGCTCGCCGTTGATTGGCAGTTCGCGCAATTGAAAGCAATACGCGGTAGCGCGCTGCAAGAGATGCGTTACACTCATCCGATAGAGGACACCCCGTTCCAGCGCGCCTTGGGCAATGCGTTTGTCGATCAGCCGGTAAGCGCTTTGTGACGCGGTTTCTTCTTTGAACCAAACTTCAAAACCAAAGATATCCGTTTCGCTGACCGTCTGCCATTCAACCGCGACTTCGTTCGGCGTCACCACCACATCAAAGGCGCTCAGCTCTACCGCCGCATAGGTTGGCCCTTTGACTGCGAACAAAAGCCAAAAAGCGCCCAACAAAGCGCTGACGACATAGATGAACGAAATAAATTTGCGCGCACCCGTTTTACGATCCCCTACTTGATGAAAAAGGCGCACGCCATGTGGCCATCTACTCCGCAACACAGTTCATCCTTATTGTCCCCAACATACAAACCAAAAACACAAAACCATCACACCTTATCTGCGCTCTGAATTCATTCAGAGCCTGGGATAGAAAACGTGTTTAAACACGTTTGCCGTCGCAGGTGTTGAATTCATTCAACACCAATTTAACGCTGGCGTACGATTCACCCCACCCGCTCACTGCCATTAAGGTTAGGGAAGAATGCTCGTTCTACGCTCCGGCGTGGAATGCCGCGCCCAGTGTGCAGATGTGGCTAAAGGTTAGCCAGAATCGTTACCAACTTTATTCCCACAACTTTGCTATCGATAGTTGCAAGCAAAACAAGATTCGGCTTCAATCGATCATGCTGTGGATTATTCTATCATGCTCGTGACAGGGCTTCTATAAGGTGTTTGGTGTATTCACCATGCTTTCTGGCTACGCTTTCGCGATGCCAGGTTGGCGCGCCATCGACCGAAAGGAGTAGTAGATCCCGGCGTAAATAAGGTACCCTATTTTTACCATGATGTACACGAGTAACGTGCCTGATTAACTGCCGTGGTATCTACGCCCAACTGTACTAGTATGTATAGCGGTGTCTGTGCTGTGGCCGTCGAGCGCGCACAGATTAGCGCTCTTCTTCGGCCCCTACTTCTGGCTCTTCATCTTCACGCAGCTTGATCAACAGATCGTGGATCTCTTGTAGGCAAGCGCGATCCAGCCCACTGTTATACCAAACGCGCATTTGTTGGGTTAAATGTTGAATGAGCAGCGCATATTGTTGCTGGGCTTCCGGCGTATCTGCTTCGGCTAAGGCCTCGTACTCCTTATGCTCTTCAAACCATTGATCCAACAAGGGCTCTGCGGCTTGCGGATGTGGCCCCCACTGCGCTTGATAGTTCCATTCTTCGTCAAAGAGTAGACAAAGCGGCAACTCTACTTCGCCCAAATCTTCGATCAGATCAAGCTCCTCGGTAAGCTGATTGAGCAAATTGAGATTATCTGTATCACAAAAGATGCGTAGGCTAAAGCGCGAGGAAAGGCGCGCCAGGCGCATCCAAATGGGCAGCACGATGCCGGTTTCTGGCGCATCTTCACTGACGATAAACGCAAAGTTGAGGTTATCTGGGTAGGCAACCAAAAAATCTTGAATGGCGGGCGGAATGCGTACCTCGCTGACGCGCTGGCGCAGCAACTTGGCCAATGCTGGCGTATTTTCCAAAAATTCATTGCTGGTAAGCCCGCTGGTAAACCCAAAAATTTTCTGGGAAACGGGTAGAATCAAGGGTTGAGTTATCTCTGTCATGAGCAAATCTTTTGTCAGATGATCGATGAATTGTTATGTCGCTTTTAATTATATACCAACTATTGCAATCGTGACAGGATTCTGTAACGATTGGTGTGCCAAAGCCGTGGTAAACTTTAGGTAAGGGAAGAAATTAAAAAAGTAAATGAAAAAACAAAGGAGGTTGGTTGATAAGAAATTGTAATGAAAAAAGAATAAGGTACTTGATAAGCTCTACCCACGGTTCCTTGCTCGATTGTAGGTTATCGGTTGGTGACAGGATTTTGTAACGATAAAGCAAAAGAACCTGTGCTAATCTGTAAACATCTGTAAACAGCAAACAATGCAAGGTTAATTTCCCAAATAGATTTTCTACGCTTGTAAAGCAAATAAAAAATGCCCGAGGGCGCTTCTTTTTGCACAAGTTAGACAATTTTTCGTGAAATTAATATAAAATAAACCATAAAATATGGGTAACAGGCAATGATGATGGGTAAACGCAATTCAATTCAAGCCGAAGATGGTTCTACTCTCATCGAGTTTGCCCTGGTGCTCACACTCTTGCTCACCCTGACCTTTGGCATGATTGACCTGGCTCGTTATGTGTACACCGTCAGTGTGGTGCGCGCTGCCGCCCAAGAAGGCGCACGCGCCGGGGTGATTGACCAAGCTGATGCAGAGGATGTACAGGATGCTGCCTACGACAAGATTGTGGGATTGGATCCGGACCAGGTCGCTGTAGATCTGCTCACACCGTTCCCGCTGTCCGACGAAGCAACTGTGGAAGTGCAAGTTACTTATCCATTTGAATTCGTTACACCGTTTCTGGCCGCAGCAATCGGCGGCCCCGTCTTAATCGAAGGCACGGCCAGCATGGCGGCCTATTGATGCGTACGTGCTTGTTATCAATGTTCCGTTTTATAACAGCCGGCATAATGTCTGCTGCCAAATCAACCAAATTTCTCTAACGAAAGGTTCTAACAAATGTTTACGAAGATGATGGTCACCTTGAATGCCTACATGACGAGCCTCCAGAACAATGAAGAAGGTCAGGGCTTGGTGGAATATGCGTTGATCATTGTGTTGATTGCAGTTGTCGCAATCGTTGCAATGGGTGCAGTGGGTGACAATGTCAATCTGATCTTTGAACAAATCCGCGACACGCTTACCCTGTAATAGGCAGCGTTCCCGATAGCCACATTTAGACGTGGCTTCGTGTATCCTATAAATGATAAAAATAGGTGTATCTTTTTCCGCTAGCTAATAGATCGGCGAGAAAGATGCACCTATTTTTATAGACAAGCTTTCGAGCAGCATAGAAAGAGAGGATTTACGCCTGATGCAGCACATACGACGTAGCGAACGTGGGGCCAGTTTAATTGAATTTGCGCTCATCTTACCGATCTTTCTCATGCTGGTGCTGGGCATGTTTGATATTGGGCAAGGGTTCAATACCTATATGGGCATGCTCAATGCCACGCGCGAAGGTGCACTCTGGATATCGCGCAACCCAGACGATGTGGCCGGGATGGACGATCGGCTGAATTACGAATTGGGCCAAATCGGGCTGACAGCCGGTGTGATGACCGTTTCGCGTACACCCAATAAAACCAGCTATGATGCTGACGATCTGATCACAGTCGAGTTGGCCTATCCCTACCCACTGCTCTTTGGTGCCGTCACCGGCTTGCCGACACTGACGTTGCACACCGAACATACCATGCGCGTGCAGTAAAGCGGCTTCCGGTAGCAGGTAATCATGTACAAATCAAGCAGCGAGGAATTTATGCGCGTGAGCCAATCGAAACAGGTTCTTCAACAAGAAGAAGGGGCAACCTTGATCTATTTTGCCCTGGTGCTCTTTGTGCTGCTGGGCATGGCCAGCATCGCCCTGGACGGCAGCAATGCCTATGCCCAACGGCGACGCATGCAGACCGCCACCGACGCCGCCGCGCTGGCTGGCGCGCGTTTGGTCGCGCTCGGTCGCGATGCGGAAATTGACGCTGAAATTGACGACCTGGCGATTGCCAACGGCGTTGGCAATTTTGTCTGGAGCCAAACCAACAATGGACGCAGCGTTGAAGCCAACATCACAGGCAATCTAGAGGTGAACTGGAATTACACCAGCGATGGCAAAGGGGTGACAGTCGATGTTGCCAATACGTATGATACCTTCTTCGCGCGTATCCTGGGCTACGATATCCTTACCGCTACGGCCAGCTCGGCGGCTGGCTACGAAACCATCATTGCGACCGATAATTTGTTACCGATTGCGATCAATGGCTGTGACTGTGTGAATTTTGATGGGTTGCCCGCACCGGTGGCGATTGATGAGCGCAATTTTGGGGCTGCCGTCGCCCTGGCAACCCCCGCGCCCATCGCCAGCGCCGCGTTGCTAGAACGATCCTTGTTGGCACAATCGTTTTTTGCCTCTGCCGGATCGTTCGGTTCCGAAGCTTCTTTTCTGCCCGAAGCATCCTCCCTGCTGCCCGTCGCTTTTGTCGTTGCGGCATCGTCGGCCCGATCGGATGATGCGGCAATGGTGGCCGTATCTCCAGCAGCAGCTACACTCTCTTGCCCAGGCAACTTGCTCTTAAATCCCAGTTTTGAAACAACCAGCCCAATCCAGTGGAGTGGCGCGGCCAGAACCGACGCAACCTCGTGGATCATCAAGCCGGACGGTGTGCTATATGGGTATCACTACCGTAATGAAGCAGCCATGTATCAAGCTGTGACGGCGGTCGTCGGTGCCACTTATCAGGTTTCCTTCTATTCCGCTTCGCACGTGCCCGGTGTGCAGACGGTCAGGTTTCAATATTTCACCGCGGCCAATGCAGCGGTGGGCACGGCGCAGGTCCATACCATTTCCAAGGACATTGACCCCGATGGCCGCTTTGGTGGGCCATACAGCTTGTCCTTGACTGCTGCGCCAGCGAACGCGGCCAAAGTGCGCATCACGGTGAACGCCAACGGCACAGACTGGGCCAAGGTGGACGCTTTCTGCCTACAAACCGTGTTGCCTACGGCGACCCCCACCCGTACACCAACGCGCACCCCAACGCGCACCCCAACGTCATTACCGACCGCCACGCGTACGGCAACGCGCACGGCAACGCCATTGCCGACCGCCACACCGACGGCCACCACTACCAAGACGGCGACACCTTTACCAACTGCGACCAAAACCGCAACACCACTGCCGACTGCCACATCAACTGCCACGCGTACAGCAACGGCCACGCACACGGCGACATCTGTTCTCGTGCCGACATCGACACCAGCGTTTGCCCAGTCCTGCCCAGCCAACTTGCTCTTGAATCCCAGTTTTGAACAAATCAGTGGGAGCACGCCGCTGAATTGGAGTGGCGCGGCCAGGACCGACGCTTCTTCGTGGATCATCAAGCCGGACGGTGTGCGTTATGGCTATCATTACCGCTCCGAAGCAGCCATGTACCAAGATGTGGCAGCCGTACCCGGTGCTACTTATGGCGTTTCCTTCTATTCCGCTTCGCATCTGCCCGGTGCGCAGACGGTCCAGCTTCAATATTTGACTGTAGCCAACGCGGCGGTGGGCACGGCGCAGGTCCATACCATCTCCAAGGATATTGATACCGATGGGCGCTTTGGCGGTCCCTATACATTGGCATTAGGGGCAGCACCTTTGACGGCCACCAAAGTACGCGTGACAATTAATGCCAACGGGACAGATTGGGCCAAGGTGGACGCATTCTGCTTACAAGCTGTGCTGCCTACCGTCACCCCCACCGCCACCCAAACTCCGCTGGCAACGGCCACGCGCACCGCAACGGCAACACCCACCAAAACGCCGACATCAATTCTGGTGCCGACGTTATCGCCAACCCCGACCCCCTTCGTCGTGCCGAGCACAACAGCCACCGCGACGGCGACGAACACGACCGTGCCACCGACCGCGACACCAACCGCGACGGTAATGCCAACGGTCACAGCAACGGCCACACCAGTGGCAACACCGATCACATCACCCACCCCAACGTCGATTCCCACACCGATCCCGACGCCGACCGACCCCCCACCCTCATGGGGTGGCACAGAATGTCAACTAGCTTGGCTGGATTGGGATGGTGGCATTGCTTCCAACGCCGAGATTGTGGGTTACCTGAATGATCCAAGCTTGAGTGGTATGCGTCACGTGGGTGAAACAGTGGCCGCCGGCCCGGTTGTGGAGCATATCCAACAAATCTCTGATGCGTTGGAACCATGGATAGACGAACCTGCCACAATTGTACTCTATGATGATGGCGACCAGCAGAATGGCTATCAAATTTGTGGCTTTGCCCAGTTTACACTCAGAGAGTATGACTTTGATGCATTGCCGACCTGGCTACAGGGCGAGTTCACCCCAGGTGTTGTGCGCGGGGTTACCAGCACAGAGCCAGAATATGGCGACTATGGTCTACGCGGCATCCGTTTTCGCGAGGTTGTGGACTAGAAGGCAGATTATAGGAGATCTGTAGGGTCTCGTAGACCCTACAGATCTAACTTCGTTGACTCCATAACTAGCCTGACGGACAGCTTTCTGTAATGCAGCTTGATGAGTAACTGTGGTAAGTTTAATTCTATGTAAGAAGCCTTGTGGCCTGGATGATGCGTTGTAGGATCGAACAGATTCTACAGCGCTCAACAGGCCACTGAAACTTAAATTGACCTTGGAGGTAACAATGAAAAGTGGTGGATTTTTTTGGTGGATCGGTGCGATTGTCTTTGCGCTGCTGGCCGGCGTCTTAACCTTTGGGTTGTTGCAACAAAAAGCGCCAATTAGCCGCAAGAATGTGAGCACACGACCTGTCGTCGTAGCCGTAGTCGATATTCCTTTCCGCCGCTCGGTTTCCGAAGGCGAACTGGCGATCCGTGAATTGCCCCTCGAATCGATTCCTGAGGGCGCGGCGACAACGCTCGATCAGGTGGTTGGCAAAATGTCTACTGTCGAAGTATTTGTCAATCAACCTTTGTTAGTCCAGCAAATGGTGACGCCGGATGTGGTCACCCAACAAGTTGCCCTTTCCATTCCCAAGGGCAAGATTGTCACGGCAGTGCCCACAGACTCCAAGTTGATCTCTAACCGGCTGATTCGTCCTGGCGATAAAATTGATCTGTTGGCGACCTTTGAAATTGAAGTGATGCGCAGCCAAGGCAGTGGCCCGATGCCCGAAAGTGTAGGTCTGCTGCAAAACCTCGAAGTTCATGCGATTATTCTACCCGTTACCACCGTCGATGAAAGTGCCGATGCCGTCAAGGGCAACACCGAAGGCGGCGTCTTTCGCACGTCGGATGACAAGGGCCAATCGGTACTTTTGGCTGTCGATCCCCAGGATGCGCTAACGATTCGGCATATTCTCGATGTGGGTGGCGAACTCGATCTAGCCCTGCGTGGCCCCGACGATGATACTATAGCCGGGGTTGAACCGGTTGATCAATTCTATCTAGCCGACCGCTACAACATTGAACTCGTGCGCAGTGGCGCAGGTACACAAGCGAACAGCTTACCATAAGACGAAGTCGATCATAGAGACTTTCGTCTGTGTGCGACCATCGCAAGCGTAAGTCATTACGACGATAGAATCTACCCTAATTTAGTCTAAAATATAGATGATTTATTTGCACTTACCCAGTAGCATTGTTCTGCATACTACGCCAACGTTAAATTTCATCACCTGCTGCTCTGCATGAATGCAGAGCAGCAGGTGATGAATGAATTCAACACCAATTTAACGTTGTCGTAATAAGCAGATAAATTGATTTTTCGCTCTATTTGTACTCCACAGTAGCACATAAGTACATAAGTACATTTTTACTCGTGTAAAAAAGGTGCTTTATGGCGCTGCTCAGTACAGTAGCCCTACAATTCTCAGGTTTTATCTGTAAGAGGATGGATCACACCATGCAACTGGCATTTATTACTGATTTTGAATACCGCGTCCAAGTTGTCGATCAGATCCTGATGGAACGTGGATGGCAGTTGCTGGCCTGTATTGGACAACCACAACCCAGCCAATGGCTCCTGCAACAGCCAGGCATCGACATGGTGTTGATCGACTTGGATGTGCCTGACGCAATTTCGGTCGTCAAAGCATTGACACAAATGCTGCCACACCTGCCTGTGGTGGCGCTTGCCACACCGCGGCGCGTAGTTGAATTGCAGGATGTCATGTCTGCCGGTGCCAGCAACTTTATTGCCTTCCCAATTGATGCGCAGCAACTGCTGGCTACCCTAGAGCGTGTCCACCGGGGCGCACAGCGTGCCATGCCACCGACGGTGATCGCCTATCAACCGGCACATACCTATAGCACACATCCTGCGCCCGGCCGCCGGCAACGCAAGTTGATTGTGGTGACGAGTCTTAAGGGCGGCGTAGGACGCAGCACCCTGGCGACTAATTTGGCCGTGGCCTTGCACCAACGCTCCGGTGGCGACGTTGTCTTAGTCGAAGCCCACCACGGGCTGGGTCATCTGGCGCTGCTGCTGAATCTTTACCCACGCCATACGTTTGAAAGTTTGGATGGTGAAAGCAACATAGACTCGGATCTGCTGCGCGGCTTGCTGCAAAACCATAGCAGTGGCATTCGGCTACTGGCGGCACCTATGGATCCGGCACACCTGGTGGAATTGCCCGTGGAAGTATGGCAGCAGACCATGCGCCTGCTGCAAGAAACGGCGGACTATGTGGTCGTCGATACGGCAGCCCATGCCGATGGTTTACTTTCGGACCTGTTGGCACAAGCCGATGAGATCCTATTGGTGACAGGGCCTGATATTGCCGCCCTGCGCGATGCGCGCATTCTGCTAGAGACGCTGCGCCAAGAAAGCTCGGTGGCAGGCCAGATTCATGTGATCCTCAATCGGGCGGGCTCCCAAGGCGGGATCGATGAACGTGTAGTTCAAGCGCAGCTACGGGAACCAGTGGCGGCGAGTATCCCCGAAGATACTGCTTTGGCGACTTTTGCGTTTAATCGCGGTGTGCCTTTCGTTGTCAGCCATCCGCGCTCGTCCATGAGCCGTCGTTTACAAACCTTGGCTGATGGGTTGATCAATGAAGGTACGCTAGCTGCCGGACAAGCGCTGGCGCAACGATCATCGATCTTTTCATTTTTGAATCTCGTAAGGTAAATCAGGATGATGACAATACTATCGCTGGATCTACTGGGTGTGATTCTACTAGGGATGCTGGCTGGGTGGATCGTCAATCTGCTGGCTGACACCATTCCGGCACGCCGCACCCTCCGCCAGACTTGGGATTGGCCACTCTGGCGCCTTGGTCTGCGCCCCAGTAAGCAGGAAACTGCGGGAGCCGACGAGGCAATGGTTGTACCACCCTTACGCCGCTATCTGCTCGTCTGGCTGGCGGCGATTGGCTTGGGTTGGCTGGCCTACGGCCAACTTGGGTGGACGGGCAAAGCCCTGCTCATTGCGCTGGAAGCTTGGTTTTTCCTGGCGATTGCCGTCATTGATCTCGAACATCGCTTGGTCTTAAACCGCATGCTGCTTGTCGCTGCCCCTTTTGTCATTGCTGCCAATTTGCTGATCGGTGAAGCCACGATCACCTCTATTTTGCTGGGTGCTGTGTTGGGATTTGGTCTGCTTTTGGTCATGGCCCTCCTCACCCCTGGTGGCATCGGCATGGGGGATGTCAAACTGGCTGGTGTGATGGGATTGGCAACCGGGTTATCAGGCATCCTCTTTGCGTTGTCTTTTGGGATCTTTGCCGGTGGCATTGCAGCCATTGCGATTTTAGTCAGACATCGTTTTCGGCGCGGCCAGACGATGGCCTATGCGCCCTATCTAGTCGTCGGCGTCTGGGTTGTCTTGTTTGATGGGGTTACCTTGCTATACCGTTATCTGGAGCATCTGCTATGAATATCCTATACCTTTTGGTGCCCTTGCTGATTACCATTGCCGTTTTCTTTGTCTTCGCCGCGCTGCATCGCTGGATGCGCCAGGAAAGTGCTGTAGAACGCCGGCTGACGGCAGCTTTTGGCGGCGATGATGTTGAGTTGCGGCAGCGCAACAGACTTTCCGCCCAAATGAATCGGCGGCTGGGTGGGCTGTCGATGGCAAGTGGCCTCGAACGCCAACTGGCCGCGGCGGATCTCAAACTCAGTGCTGGCGAATTTTTGATGATCCGTTTTAGCTTGACCGCTTTGCTCTTTTTGCTGGGGTGGATGATCCCTGGTTATCTGTTGGGGGGTCTTTTGCTCAGCGGCTTTGGGTGGATGGGACCGGGTCTCTATCTCAAGCAAGCGCAGGCCAAACGCGCCCGCGATTTTGCGACTCAACTGCCTGATATGTTGAATCTGTTGGTGGGCTCGTTGCGTGCTGGCTATGGGCTGCTGCATGCGTGCAACGTGGTGAAAGATGAGATGCCCAACCCAATTGGCGCTGAATTTAGACGTGTGATCAAAGAAGTCTCCTTGGGTTTCAGTATTACGACGGCGCTGGATCATATGGTGGAGCGGCTCAAGGATGAAGATCTGGCGCTCATCGTCACATCGGTGCATATCCAGAACGAAGTGGGTGGTAGCCTGGCCGATGTCTTAGAGTCCACCGCGATCACCATCCGTGAACGGATTAAGCTAAAAGGCCAGATTCAGGTGATGACATCGCAGCAACGAGCCACTGGCTGGGTGTTGACGGCGCTACCCTTCGCCGCGGGCACCTTGCTTATGCTGCTGAACCCTGATTATATGATGGAAATGTTTCAGCCAGGGTGGCCGCTTTTAATTCCGATTGGTGCCACCGTAATGGTCATTTTTGGCAATATTACCATGCGTATGGTTATGAAGGTTGAATTTTAATCGCTTACATGCAAAGCGTGGTGATGCTGCTCGATTTGTTCAACTATAGTCAGTACGTGCAGCATCAAAATTTGATTTCACGATAGGGTGGGAGAGAAGAGATGGAAAACACAAGTTTACTCGCGGCAATATTGGTTACGGCCAGTGTCCTGGCGATGCTGCTCGCGATCCGGGCGCAACAGAACCGCAAGATCATTGCGATCAACCTAGCCATGTCTAGCATGGCGTTGGGGCCAACCGGGTTGCGTGACCTGGAAATGACCCAATCGCCCAATGAACGTCTTTTGAAGCCCCTGTTGCAGCGCTTCACCTTATTGGGCCGTTTGCTGACCCCCAGCCGTAATTTGCTGCAATTGCAGCAAGATTTACTCATGGCGGGGCTGTTGGATAAACTCTCGGTCACGGACTTTATGGGGTTGCGCGTGCTCAGCGGTCTAGGTGGCGGCCTGTTTGCCTATTTTCTACTTTCGGCCAATCGTCCGCCTTCGTCGGCGCTGCTTTTTGCCTTTGCGGGCTTTCTCGCTGGGTTATACCTACCCAACATCTGGCTAAAAAACAAGGTAAAAGCACGCCAAAAAGCCATTACGCGCCTCTTACCCGATTCGCTGGATATGATGTCGATCTGCGTGGATGCTGGCTTGGGCTTTGAAGCGGCGATCCAAAAAGTGGGATTTCAATGGGAGACGGTACTGGCTCACGAATTTCGCCAGGTGATTCGCGAATTGCGCGTGGGTGTCCCGCGCACCGAAGCGCTGCACAACTTGGTGGTGCGCACAGGTGTGCCGGATATTGCGAGCTTTGTGGCTGTGTTGATCCAGGCGGATCGGCTTGGCATTGCCATCCGCGATGTATTGCACACCCAAGCCGAGCAAATGCGTGTGCGCCGCCGCCAACGTGCTGAAGAAGAGGCTGCCAAAACACCACTCAAGATGATGTTTCCCATGGTCTTTTTCATTTTTCCCGCCATGTTTGCGGTGATCCTTGGCCCTGCCGTGCCCCGTTTGTTAAATATGTTCTAGACCTGATAGGTGCTGCGTGACACGCGGCACCTAGTAATATCGTACTTCCCGCGCGGTTTCCACTTTACGATTCTCCAGCAATTGCTTCTTCGCTTGCTCGCCAATCACGGCTTATCGAACTGGCCGCGATGTCCATTGTCATAGGACTGTTTCTGGCTAAGATCGCACCTTCTTGACAGAGAACTGTAATGGAAAAAAGGGCTGATTGGCAGTAGAGTATGCATGTATGCTTATTTGCCGTTCTGTAAGTTTAAGCGATCGTCGTCGTAGTGAAAGTTACTATTTCTGTAAAGATCACAGATTGTTGACACGACGAACAGGTAGCGCAATTGAGCAAAGTCGATTTTGCCTACACTTCAAATCAAAGGAAGCTATATGCAGGAAGCCACATCATTAACTGCCACAGCGAGCCGTCAACAACTGCAAACTTCAAGCAGCCACTTCACCCAAGATCGTGATTATCTGAAAATTCTGCATGATATGCAGCAAGGTGAGTGGGAACGCGCGGTTCCCCTATTGCGTGCATTGCAAGAACGGTACCCACGCGCCACCGAGCTCACCGAGCTATTGCAAGATGCCACCTTTCGGGCCGGCCTAGAGAGCCAATGGGGCGATAAAGTCAAAGGGGTACAGGGCTTTCAGTTGCCCACGGCTACCTTGCAGAAAATCATCACCGCTGTGGTGTTGAGCCTGCTGCTGATCGTCGGCGTCATTTATTATAGCCGGATTCAACGCATCAATGCGTTCTCGAATCAACAGCAGGAATTGCTAGCCCAGGCACAATCGGCACTGTCGGCTAGCGAATATAACACAGCCCTGGATCTCTTTGGCACCGTCTTGGCCGACGCGCCTGATCAACCAGAAGCGATCAATGGTCAGCGCGAAACAGAGCGTCAAATGAAGTTTGCCGGTGATTACCAACTTGCACTGGATCAGATACAGGCAGGTAATTATCAACAGGCTTTTGATCTGCTAACAGCGCTACAAACAGCCGCCCCAGGGTACCGTGACGTGGCAAAGCTACTGGAGTCAGCGAAGGTCAATCTGCGCGCACCCCAACTGCTCGCCGATGCCGAATTTGCCTTTACCAATCAACTCTGGCTGAGTGCCATTACCCAATATGAAGCGCTACGCCAACTGAACAGCACCTATGCCGCCGCAGATGTAGAGGCAAATTTGGCGATCGCCTATCTAAAAGTTGGGCAGCAGCTAACTTCTGTGCAACCTGCGGATACGACGACCCCCAAGCAGGTACAGAGCTATTTCCAAAAAGCAGCCGCGTTGCAGCTGACCGATGTTGCCTTGCATGTTGAAAACAGTCTACTCGCTACGTACATGGCTGGTGAACGACTGCTCAAACAAAATGAATATGCGCAAGCTGCTAACACGCTGTTGCCGCTGTACACAGAGCGGCCCACCTATTTTGGTGGGTATGTGGCCGATCTCCTTTACAAAGCCTATGTGGAGACCGCGGAACAATATGTGCAGAATCAGGATCTGGACAATGCCCTGGTTGCCTACCAACAGGCGATTGATTTGGGCACGGAAAACAGTAGCCGCGCCACCCAGCGCATGCAGGAAGTAACACAACTGCTGGCCCCGACCCCCACGCCGACCCCTGTCCCAGTGATTGTTGCTGCGCCTGCACCTGTCGTTGCCTATGTTGCGCCTGTCGTCCAACCGACGCCGGTGCTCAGTTGGCAGGATCAGTATCGCGGGTGGATTGCCTTTCGTTCCACCCGCGATGGCGGTGAGAGCCTCTATATCATGCGCGCCGATGGCAGCGAAAGCCAACCGGCTCCGGCGGACATTGTCAACAATATTGCACAGCTTTATCAAAAGCAACAGTGGTCACCCGATGGCAATAGCCTGGCCTATGTGCAACAGTCGGCGGAGCAGAGCACGGTCAATATTTTCAAAGTGCAGGCCAATCAGCCCGGCAGTGACACCATGCTGACCAACTATCCCGGCACCGAATACGATCCAGTCTTTTCACCCGATGGTCAATCTCTTGCGTTTGTGGCCAATCATACGGGCAATGATGAGATCTGGTTGATGAATCAAGATGGCAGCAATCAGCGGCAAGTGACCTATAACGAGTGGCAGTGGGATAAGCATCCCTCGTTCTCGCCCGATGGTCAGCGCATTGCCTTTTACTCCAATCGCAGCGGGCCGCGCCAAATTTGGGCCATGAATGCGGATGGTTCTAATCAGGTCAATCTTAGCAATAATCAAACCGATGCGTGGGATCCGATCTGGATTCGGTAGGGAGCACAAAAATGGCACTTTTTCGTACACGTACACCTAGATCATCATCATCGATGGCAGACACTTTAACCATGGCTGATCCGCAAATCGCCAAGCCGATGGCGGCTCGCAAGGTAGAAACTGCTTCAACCTATAGCACAAATAAAAGTAGTGCCAATAAAAATGGCAGCAACTTTTTGCAGGATCTGGGCATCTACACCTTGCCCAACGAATTAAAGGCCGATTTTCGCAAATTGCGCGAAGAAGTGCAAGGCTTCCTCGTCGAAGAGAATCACACTGCCAGCGGCATGGGGCCCAGCCGATTGCGCGAATTGGTGGATCCAATCTATAGCAAGGCACTGGCTGGTGCCAACATCGTTGTCAGCCGCGTCGACCGCACACGCATGTTGGATATGATCATTGCCGATATTGTGGGCTTTGGGCCCATCCAACCGCTCTTGGACCGCGATGACATTACAGAAGTCATGGTCAATGGGCCGAAGCAGGTCTATGTCGAGCACAAAGGTAAGTTGCACCTGACCGATGTGAAATTTCTGGATGATGAGCATGTACAGCAGATCATCGAACGTATCGTCTCGCCATTAGGCCGCCGCATC
The DNA here is from genome assembly GCA_034437715.1 of Caldilineaceae bacterium. Classification (GTDB taxonomy): domain Bacteria; phylum Chloroflexota; class Anaerolineae; order Caldilineales; family Caldilineaceae; genus JAHBVH01. The sequence goes on along the minus strand of DAOTTR010000304.1, from coordinate 1,380 downwards.
GATGAATCGTCACCCATGGTCGATGCGCGTTTGTTCGACGGCTCGCGCGTCAATGCGATCATTGCCCCGCTCTCTTTGGTCGGCCCTTGTATTACGATTCGTAAATTCCGTAAGGACCCGCTCAAGGCCGAAGACTTGATCAATTTTGGTAGTTTCACACCGGAGTTTGGCGAACTGATAAAAGCATGTGTTTATGGTAAACTTAATATTATTGTAAGCGGAGGCACAGGTTCTGGTAAAACTACCTTACTGAATGTATTGTCTAGCTTTATCCCCGAAGATGATCGGGTGGTGACAATTGAAGATGCCGCCGAGTTGCAATTGCAACAGCCGCATGTGGTGCGCCTGGAAAAGCGTCCTGCCAACATTGAGGGCAAAGGTGAAATTGGCATTCGCGAACTGGTGATCAACAGCCTGCGTATGCGCCCGGATCGCATTGTGGTTGGCGAGTGTCGTAGTGGGGAAACGCTCGACATGTTGCAAGCGATGAACACCGGGCACGATGGTTCGCTAACCACTGTCCATGCCAACAATACGCGCGATGCCCTCAATCGTATTGAGACCATGGTGTTGATGGCTGGTGTGGAATTGCCACTGCGCGCCATTCGCCAACAGATCGCCGCCGCAGTCGATGTGGTTGTCCAGGTCGAGCGTATGCGCGATGGCAGCCGCCGTGTCATTCAAATGTCGGAAATTCTGGGCATGGAAGGTGAAACTGTCATCATGCAGGATATTTTCATGTTTGAACAGACGGGGATCGATGAAAACGGTAAAATATTGGGCGGATTACAGCCAACCGGATTGCGCCCACGCTTCAGTCAAAAGATTGAGGATGCCGGTATCAAACTGCCGCCGAGTATTTTTGGGATGAATCAAAATCTTTGGCAATGAGGATCAGCATGTTATCTGTGAAAAATGTTACCCGCAATACCTTGCTCGTTGAGGAAGGTCGCGTTGCCGACAATTTCTGGACCAAGTTTCGTGGCTTGATGGGGGTACGTCAATTGCCCATTGGCGATGGGCTCTTGATCGAGGCGTGCGATAGTGTGCATACACATTTTATGCGGATACCAATTGACATTTTCTATATCGATGAAAAACAGCGCATTGTCGGCATTGATGCCGCTATGCAAAGCTGGCGCATTGGGCGCAGACACGCCAATGCGGCGGCGGTACTCGAGGTGCCCAGTGGTACCGCCGCCCGTACCCAAAGCACGATTGGCGATCAACTTAAGATTGCCACTGACACCATGATCCACTAAGGACAGTAGAAAGAATCAAGTATCCAGTAGGGGCGGCTTGCAGCCGCCCGTTCGCAGCGAGCCAAACGCGGGGCGGCTGCAAGCCGCCCCTACGCATGATTTTGTTGGGCAAGCGCTG
>DAOTTR010000303.1:0-14288 GCA_034437715.1 Caldilineaceae bacterium | reverse complement strand
CCTACCTATACTCGGCGTATCCGTGACGTACCTAGACGTAAAACTAAACTCAATTCGGCTCTTAACTTCCCTAAACGCCGTCGAAAACACTGCTTCTAATCCTTACCTTAATGGCAGTGTCCGTTACCGCTCACCGTAATGGCAACATCACCCCAAATAGCCACACCAACAAGCGCATCCGTCCAAGTTTCACCAACCATCCCGCCAGCGCGCATTCTGATGCCTTCGCCCACGCCAGCACTGGCTGTACCACGCTTGCCCACCGCCACCGTGTCACCCATGCCGCCTAGCCCACCAACCCTTGCCCCCGCCGCTGTTGCCGAACCGCTCCCCTTTGCCATTACACTGCCGCCGGGCTTTCAGATCCGCTATTATGCCCAAAATGTGCCGAATGCGCGCTCAATGGCCTTGGGTACGGATGGCACACTCTTTGTCGGCTCGCGCAGCGCGGGCAATGTGTATGCCATTATTGACCAAGATGGCGATCAACAGGCGGATCGCGTGATCACGATTGCCAGTGGTCTGAATTCGCCTAATGGCGTTGCCTTTGGCAATGGGGCCCTTTACGTCGCCGAAATTCAGCGCATCCTCCGTTTCGATGATATTGAAGCGCGATTGGATAATCCGCCAGTGCCCGTTATCATCAACCAGGACTATCCCACGGATACATGGCATGGCTGGAAATATTTACGCTTTGGCCCCGATGGGTATCTCTATGTGCCAGTGGGCGCGCCTTGTAATGTCTGTGTACTCGGCGACGGGCTCTACGGCACCATCACGCGCTTACGCGCCGACGGCAGTGGCTTGGAAGTCTATGCCAGCGGCATTCGCAACACGGTCGGTTTTGATTGGGATCCGCGCACCCAAGAATTATGGTTTACCGACAATGGTCACGATGCGCTGGGTGACGATATTCCGCCGGACGAGCTGAACCATGCGCCACAGGCTGGACTCAACTTTGGCTTTCCATATTGCCACGGCAGCACCATTGCCGACCCCGAATTTGGCAACCAACGGGCCTGTGCCGAGTTTGTGCCACCCGCCATTGCATTGGGTCCCCATGTAGCAGCGCTGGGCATGCGCTTCTATACCGGCACCCAATTTCCCGCAGAATATCAAAATCAAATCTTGATTGCCGAACATGGGTCGGCCAGTCGCAGCACCTTCATCGGCTACCGCATCACACTGGTGCGCACAGCCAACAATCAAGCCACCACCTACGAAACCTTTGCCGAAGGCTGGCTACAAAATAGCCAAATCCTGGGCCAGCCCGTGGATCTGCTGGTTCTACCCGATGGCTCGCTACTGATTTCTGACGACACAGCCAACGCCATCTATCGCATCAGCTATCACGCGCCTTCGTGAATTGACGAGCTGGCCGGCTTATAATTTTTCATTAGTTACACTGCGATAAGTGGAATCAGCATTGGCGCGACTTTTATCCAAAATAATCCAAAGTCAGCCCCACAAGACCACCGGCCAACACCAGCCACGCCGAGTTGATCTTGAAGCGGAAGAGTAGGAAGCCAGCCACCACAGCCAATAAAATGGTGGGAATATCGATCAGCGCCGCCCGGCCCAACTGCCAGGTGACGCCAGCCATCAACCCCAGCGCGGCCACATTCACGCCATCCAAAAAGGCGGCTGTCCACGGTGATTTACGCATGTAGGGGATGAGGCGCGCCAGCAGCGCCACAAAAATAAAAGAGGGTAGAAAGATGCCCAGCGTGGCGACCACGGCCCCAGGAATACCAGCCAACACATAGCCAACAAAGGTGGCCGTGGTAAAAACCGGCCCTGGCGTAAATTGCCCAATCGCGATAGCATCAAGCAGTTGTTGATCGGTCAGCCAACCAGCGTTGACCACCAGATCATTGCGTAAGAAAGCTAGCAATACATAGCCACTGCCATAGAGCAGCGCTCCCGCCTTGAGAAAAATCAGAAAAAGCCGATCTAGTGACACAGAGCTGCTAACCACAGGTTGCAATAGCCCACCCTTCAACCCAGCAAGCGGCAGCAACATGGTCAGCGTCTGGGGAAAGCGGCGTAGCGCCTGCACAGCGACCACGAGCAACGCCCCGCCAAAGAGCACCACCAACTCATTGACACCTAGCAGATAGAGCACCAGTGTACCAATCCCGACCGCGGCGAGCAATAATCCTTTCAGTGCAGTCGGCACCAAGCGGGACAAGGCCTGCACCACAATCGCAATGATCACCGGCTTGATGCCAACCATCAGCGCACCAGCCTGGGGCGTATTACCATATTCCACATAGGCCCAGGCGAGCACCAAGACAATCAGCACCGCCGGCATAATAAAACAGAGACCCGCCGCAATCAAGCCACGCCAGCCTGCCCGCACATACCCAATATGGATCGCCATTTCCGTCGAATTGGGGCCGGGAATCAAGTTCGTTGCCCCCACCAGATCGAGAAAATGCTGCTCCTCCATCCACCGGCGGCGTGTGACGACTTCATCGTGCATCATCGCAATATGCGCAGCCGGGCCGCCAAAGGCGGTAAAGCCCAGCCGCAGAAAAAGGCGAATCACCTCACCAAGCGCATCAGGATGGGTTGTCATAACAGCTATATCTATTCCGTAAAGCAATCATGGTCTTTTGATAACAGAAAAAGAGCATAGCACAAAAAATTCGACAGGACAAATGAATATGCAACATGGATTTATGCGCCATACAAATGTAAAAATGCCAACTGTCCATGCAGCGATATGCAGGAAGGCTGGATGGGTGTTCCTTTGTCGCGCTTTGCGGCTTCTTCTTGCGTGGAACGCCTTACCCCGTCAAACGCTCTGCGCTTTGCACAAAGCAGCTTTCTCACGGATAATACATAAATAATACACAAATGACATACAATGCCCCACACTGCTGCAACGATTACATGGGCACAGATCTATGTCCATTGCAAAGAATCAAGTATCCAGTAGGGGCGGCTTGCAGCCGCCCGTTCGCAGCGAGCCAAACGCGGGGCGGCTTGCAGCCGCTCCTACGCATGATTTTGTTTGGCAAGCGCTGGATACTTTATTCTTTGCAAGCATCTATAAGTTATATTTGTATACTGAGCAATGCCATAGATATAAATTATAGCCAGTTACGCTGGTAATGCATGACCATCTATGCGCGATTGCGGTATATCTATTGCCCGAAGGAGTGAAAGATGCCCATTCAGTTTGGTACGGACGGCTGGCGCGCCGTGATTAGTGAAGATTTCACCTTTGACAACGTCCGCAAAGTTGCCCAGGCCATTGCGGACAAAACCCTGGCCGATGTCGAGCAAAAACCGCAAAGTAATGGTGCCACTTCACCGGCAAGTGGCATGATTGTCGGCTTTGACACCCGCTTTCTCTCGGATCGTTACGCGATTGCGGTAGCCGAAGTGTTGGCCGCCAATGGCATCCATGTCTGGCTGGCGCGTGGCGATGCCCCCACGCCCATGATCAGCTATGCCGTGGTGGATAAGCACGCGCTGGGCGGCGTCATGATCACCGCCAGCCACAATCCACCCCGTTATAGCGGCATTAAACTCAAGGCAGCTTACGGCGGCTCGGCCAGTCCAGAAGATTGTAAGGAGATTGAAAGACGCATCCAGGCCAATGATGCCGCTGGCAAAGTGCCCAAAACGCTCGATTTGGAAGCGGCATTGGCCCAAGGCAATGTGCAACGCTTCAACCCCCTGCCCGCCTATGAAAACCATCTGCGCACCTTGGTGAACTTCGATGTCATTCGCCGCGCCAACATGAATGTGGTGGTCGATGCTATGTATGGTGCTGGCCGTGTCTATTTACGCCGGCTACTTGAAGATGCCGGTTGCCGTGTCACTGAATTGCGCGGCGAAATGAATCCGGGCTTTAATGGGATTCACCCCGAGCCCATTGCGCGCCATCTTCAGCCCCTTTTTCTCGAAATGTCCAGTGGCAAATATCAGATCGGGCTGGCCACCGATGGCGACGGTGACCGCATTGGCGCGGTCGATCCGAATGGTCATTTTATTGACCCCCACTGTATTATGGCCCTGCTGGTCGAATATCTGGTGCATGATCGGGGGCTACGTGGCAGTATTGTCAAGACGGTCAGCACCACCCAAATGCTCAACCGCCTGGCCGAACGGTACGATCTGCCAATTCATGAAACGCCGGTTGGTTTCAACCATATCTGCGATCTGATGATGAACGAGCAGGTTCTGTTGGGTGGCGAAGAGAGCGGCGGCATTAGCATCTTGGGCCACATTCCCGAAGGCGATGGCTTGTTGATGGGACTCCTATTGGTCGAGATGGTCGCCAAGCGCGGCAAACCGCTGGGCATGTTGCTCGACGATCTGATGGCTGCGCCCGATGTGGGCCCCTTCTTCTATGCGCGCAATGACCAAACGGTGCGCCCCTTTAAGAAGAAAACTTTGGTCGCTGGCCTTATGCGCGCGTTGCCAACGACCCTGGCCGATCAAAAGGTTGCCAAGGTCAGTGACAATGATGGGGTCAAATATATTCTGGCCGATAACAGTTGGCTGCTCATTCGGCCCAGCGGCACAGAACCGGTGTTGCGCATCTACGCCGAAAGTCGCAGTGAAGCCCAAGTGCAGCTATTGTTGAAACAAGGCGCAGCTTTGGCCGAACAGCAATTACAACAACTGGCCCTGGCGCAAGCCTAGTACAGTTGGGCGTAGATACCACGGCAGTTAATCAGGCACGTTACTCGTGTACATCATGGTAAAAATAGGGTACCTTATTTACGCCGGGATCTACTAGTCACGTTTGTAACGTGACAATCTGTCCAAAGCCGCAACACTGCTCTGGCAAAGCCTTGTAGCACTCGTTTGGTTAAGAACCGGATGGTTTGCATGGAACAAGTTTGTCACGTTGCAAAGGTGACCTACAAATGCCGCCTACTCCATCATAATTTTGATTACAGTCTTAGGTGCCACGCATGACAACATCCCGAATAACACCACCTATTGCGGAAAAACAACCCAAGCGCATTGAAGCCCAGGGCGATGTCCGCATTGACGATTATTTCTGGCTGCGCGAACGGGAAAATCCGGCAGTGCGTGCCTATGTCGAAGCCGAGAACGGCTATACCAACGCCGTCATGGCGCACACCCAGGCGCTGCAAACCAAGCTAGCCCAGGAGATGCGGGGGCGGATTCAGGAACGTGACGCTTCTGTGCCTGAACAGATCGACGACTATTTCTATTATCACCGCTGCGAAGAGGGCAAACAATACCCGATCCACTGCCGCAAGCAAGGCAGCCTGGATGGCCCCGAAGAAATTCTGCTCGACCAAAATGCATTGGCGGCAGGCCAGGCATTTTGCGAGTTGGGGGTTTATCAAATTAGTCCGAATCACCGGTTATTGGCCTTCTCTGTCGATTATGAGGGTAACGAACGCTTTGTCCTGCGCGTCAAGGATCTCACAACCGGGCAACCCCTGGCCGACACCATCCCCGAAACCTTTTATAGTGTGGCGTGGGCCGCCGACAATCGCACGCTCTTCTATAACAAACAAGATGCCGCCTGGCGCCCCTACAAAGTCTTTCGCCACCGGCTGGGCGATGATCCCAGCCAGGATCAGTTGGTGTTGCATGAAACCGATGATGCCTATTGGTTGCAACTGAGCAAGACCAAAGATGGGCACTATATCATTCTGGATCTGCATAGCTTGACCACCAAGGAAGCTTGGTTTATTCCCGCTGCCCAACCCGACGCCGCGCCGGTTGTCATTCATCCACGCGAGCACAAATTAGAATATAGTGTGGAACATCATAGCGGGCATTTCCTGATCACGACCAACTGGGAGGCGGAAAACTTCCGCGTGATGGCAGCACCCGTCGCTACGCCAGGCAAGGCCCACTGGCGCGAACGAATTCCCCATCGCGCAACCATCAAGATCGATGCCGTGGAACCCTTTCAGGACTTTTGGGTGATCCACGGGCGCGAAGCGGGTTTGCGCCAACTGCGCATCCTGGATCTGCACACGCAACAGGAACATCGTATGGCCTTCCCCGAGCCAGTCTACTCCTGTAGTCGCCATACCAATCCAGATTTCCAGAGCAGGCGATTGCGCTTTACTTACACGTCGCTCACCACGCCCAATACGGTCTATGATTATGGCATGGATGACCGGACACTGACCTGCAAAAAGCAACAACCTGTACTGGGCGGCTACGATGCCAGCCACTATGAAACGCTGCGCCTCATGGCCCCGGCGCGCGACGGCACACCCGTGCCGATCTCGCTGGTGCGGCGTAAGGACGCGCCCACCGATCAACCGTTACCGCTACTATTGTACGGCTATGGATCGTATGGCGCTAGCATTGAGCCAACCTTCAATGCCAACCGCGTCAGCCTGCTGGATCGGGGCGTGGCCTTTGCCATTGCGCACATTCGCGGCGGCGGCGAAATGGGCAAGCGTTGGTACCTCGACGGCAAGCTACTGCACAAGATGAACACCTTTACCGACTTTGTAGATTGCGCCCAATATTTGGTGGATAGGGGCTATAGCGCGCCGGATCGCTTGACGGCCATGGGGCGCAGTGCCGGTGGGCTGCTCATGGGCTCGGTCGTCAATCTACGCCCGGATCTCTTCAAGGCGATTGTTGCTGGCGTGCCCTTTGTCGATGTGATCAATACGATTCTCGATCCGACGATTCCGCTGACGGTGATTGAATGGGAAGAGTGGGGCAACCCGCACAAAGCCGATGAGTACGCCTATATGCGCGCCTATTCCCCCTATGATACGCTAGAAGCCAAAGCGTATCCGCATATACTGGCGACCGCCGGCTTTAACGATTCACGCGTCCAATATTGGGAGCCGGCCAAGTGGGTAGCCAAATTGCGCACACTCAAAACCGATGACAACCGCCTGTTGCTCAAAACCAATATGGGAGCCGGCCATAGCGGCGCTTCGGGGCGCTTTGACTATTTGCAAGAGATCGCGTTCGAATACGCGTTTTTGTTGGATGCACTGGGCATTGCGGCGTAGCAAGCTTGCAATTGTGTCACCGACCTGTACTGTAATCAAAACGATCTTGTTTCCTTTTATGTTATGTCGTGCTGCACCGCGCTGCTCCCCAGTAGTGCCAACATAGTTTATCCAAGGAGGACCCTATGCTCTCCCAACGTTATCCGCTTGACCACCTGCGCAAGCTCCTTGTGCCCCAAACTGACTGGCAACCCTATCCCACCCTTGCCGATCGCGCCGCCTGGGACGCGCTGCCCGCGGGTCTGCGCCAATTTCATCTTGCAGAGGGCGAAGCGCTACTAGATTATGCATGGCCAGCGCTGCCCGCCACCCTGTTTCTGCAATTTGCCCGCAACGGCAATCGACGCAATTATGAAATTCCCCACTTTGAACGCCGGGGCAAGGTCAATGAATTGGTGCTGGCCGAATGTATCGAGAACCAGGGTCGCTTTCTGGATGATATTACCAATGGCATCTGGGCGATCTGTGAGGAGAGTTTTTGGGGAGTACCGGCGCATATTGGGCGACAGGCCGCTGGCCAGGGACTCCCCGACACGCGCGAGGTGATCGTCGATCTGTTCGCAGCAGAAACAGGCGCGCTCTTGGCCTGGGCAAGTTACCTGCTGGGTGACCGCCTGGATACAGTTTCGCCATTATTGCGTGATCGCATAGCTCGCGAGGTCGATCAGCGGATTCTTACCCCTTGCCTGGAACGTGATGACTATAATTGGATGGGCTTTGACAATCCGGCGCGGCGCGTGAACAATTGGAATCCATGGATCTGTTCCAACTGGTTGGCCTGTACCCTGTTGCTGGAACGCGATGAGGCACGCCGCCAAGCCAGCGTTTTCAAAATCCTGCGCACCGTAGACAACTTTATCGATCCCTATCCACGCGATGGCGGTTGCGACGAAGGGCCAAGCTACTGGGGGCGCGCCGGTGCGTCGCTCTTTGATAACCTGGAATTGCTCTATAGCGCGACCGAGGGCCAAATCGATATCTATGACGACCCGCTGATCCAGGAAATCGGGCGTTTTATCCACCGCGTCCACATTGCCGACGATTATTATATCAACTTTGCCGACGCGCCGGCACTGGTCTATCCCGATGCCATGCTCGTCTATCATTATGGCCTGCGCATTGGCGACGAGCCGATGATGGCGCTGGGAACATGGCTGGCCGCGCGCCAAGCGGTGCAGAGCGGCGGCAGTGACGAATCGGCAGAACGCAAAGCAGGTGCGCTCAAGAAACGCAACGTGCCGACCAGCATGGCGCGGCGCCTGCCCGCACTTTTTGGGTTGGCGACCTTGCCCGCTGTGCCCACAGCACCACCCCTGCCGCGCGATGTCTGGCTCCCCGAAATCGAAGTGATGGTGGCGCGCGATCGGGCGGGGTCTACGGCGGGCTTTTTTGTAGCAGCCAAAGGCGGCCACAATGCGGAAAGCCATAACCACAACGATATTGGCAACTTTGTGATCTACGTCGATGGCAAACCAGTGATTGTTGATGCCGGTGTAGAGACCTATACGGCCAAAACCTTTGGCGAGCAGCGCTATGCGATCTGGACCATGCAATCGGCCTACCACAGTTTGTTACCGACAATTGATGGTGTGCAGCAAGCACCAGGGGCCAATTTCAAAGCCACTGCCGTCCAATATCAGGCCAATGAGCAAACCGCAACCATTGCGCTCGATATTGCCGCGGCGTATCCATCCGCGGCGCAAATCGAGCGTTGGCGGCGCACGATCACACTACAGCGCAACAGCGCGGTGCAGATTCAGGATGAATACGCGCTGGCAACCCAACCCAACACGCTAGAACTCAGTATTGTTACACCTTGTACTGTCGACGTGGCCACACCGGGCGTGATCGATTTTGGCGCGCGCCCGATCTTGGGCGACCGCGTTGCGGGCAGCGGCCAGTTGACCTATGATGCAACGATCTTCGCCGCTACGACTGAAACAATTCCGATTACCGATGAGCGATTGAGCGGTACATGGGGCGAATCGCTCATGCGCGTTGTGTTGCAGGCAACGCGTCCTGCGCCGCGCGGCCAATGGATTTTTCAGTTTGTAGCCGCCGAATCATAGAAACAGCGAACAAAGTACGGAGTAGACGATGACCGATTCATTCTCGAACTTGCTGACGGCCTATGCGTTGACGCCGCCCCTCGTCCCTTTTGAGTTGACAGGTGGCATCAACAATTCCATCATCGGTCTGCATACCGGCAATGGTGACTTTGTGCTGAAAACCCTCACCGTGCATAATGATCTGGCAATGCTGGGCTACGAGCATGAATTGTTAGCATGGCTTGCGACCCAACCGCTTTCCTTCGCTGTGCCATCCCCGATCCCAACCACCCACGGCGACACCTTGCTTGCCACGCCAGCCGGTTATCAATTGCTGTTGCCCTATGTATCCGGTCAACTGCCGGATCCGACAAATATGGATCATGTCGAGGCAATTGGCAGCGCACTGGCCGAATTGCACATAGCACTGGCGCGGTATCCTACCCATGCACGGCCCGGGATGGCCCCCTTCGGTGTATTAGAGGGTATCCACCCGCAATTGCCAGATCCGTACACCTTTACGCCTACCCAACTCAACCTGCCGGAGACAGTGGAATATACGGTGCTATTCGCCTGGTGGCGCGCAGAATTGGCCGATTTGCGTGGCTTTATCGCCGGTGATTTTACGCGCTTGCCCCGTCAGGTGATCCATGGCGATTATGGGCCAAGCAACACGCTGTATGAACATGGGCGCATCAATGCCGTGCTCGACTTTGAATTTGCCGGGCCAGATGCTCGGGCCATGGATGTTGCCAACGGGTTAATTTTCACCATGCGCCTCTGGGCAAATCCAACACCGTTGATCGCAGTCGCGGCGTTCTGCCGTGGCTATGGCCGCCAGCAACGCCTGACGAGTGCGGAAATTGCCGCCATACCCTGGCTAATGCGCCTGTTCAATGCCGCGGCAAGTGTCTGGTGGCTGGGGCGCGATCTGAAAGATGGGCAACACGAAAAGGGGCTGGAGCATGTGGCAGATATGCAACAACTGGCAACATGGTTGCAGCAGCATCAGGAAGAGTTGCTAGAAACGCTGAACACAGCGCTTCATTCAGTGCAATAGTTTGTGCTTTTGCGGCACAAGCGCGATCATGTACAGAAATCGAGGCCGTCATCCAACCGCACCCAAACACGACTTCCGGGAAAACATGAATCCAACCAGCGCGTCCCAACTTACACTTTGGTATCGTCAACCGGCAACACAATGGGTAGAAGCCCTGCCCGTTGGCAATGGTCGGCTAGGCGCAATGATCTTTGGCGGTGTCACGAGCGAACATCTACAACTCAATGAGGAGACGCTCTGGTCGGGTGGGCCAAGCGAGTGGAACACCCCCGCAGCCCAGGCGGCACTGACCGATGTACGGGCAGCAGTTTTCAGCAGCAATTATCGCGAGGCGGATCGCCTTGCGCTGGGGCTACAAGGGGCCTTCACCCAATCTTATCAACCGCTGGGCGATCTACACCTCCACTTTGCACATAGCAACCCAGCCACAGCTTACCGTCGCGCGTTGGATCTGGACAGTGCCGTGGCGACCACGCGCTACACCGTGGATGGCGTCACCTATACGCGTGCCGTCTTTGTCAGTACGCCGGATCAAGCCATCATTGTACGCCTGACGTGCGATCACCCCGGCAAGCTCAGTTTCACAGCCCAGTTGAACAGTCAACTGCGCCATACCAGCACAGCGCTGGATGATCACACGTTGCAATTGCGCGGCAAATGTCCCGCGCATGTCGAGCCAAGCTATCGCCAGATCGAGCCCGCCGTGATCTATGCCGAAGATGAAAATGGGCCAGGGTTACATTTTGGCGCGGCGATCACAGTCAAGGCCGAAGGCGGGACAGTCCACACCGACGCAACCGGCTTGCACGTTGTCAATGCCGATGCGGTCACGCTCTATCTGACGGCCGCCAGCGGGTTTATCGATTTCGCGCAGATTCCGGGGCAGTCACAAGCAGTGGTAGCCGAAACAGTACAAAAAGCTGTCGCCGCAGTGGCGCGCAAAGCCTACGCTGATTTGCTAGCGACCCATCTTACCGCCCATCGCACGCTCTTCCGGCGCGTGGAACTGAATTTGGGCAGCACCAACGCGGCCTGGTTGCCCACTGATGAGCGGATTCGTGCCTTTCAAGACGGCGACGATCCACAGTTGATCACCTTGCTCTTTCAATATGGCCGCTATTTGCTCATCACCAGTTCACAACCAGGCACGCAGCCGGCCAACCTGCAAGGCATTTGGAATGATCAGATCCGTCCCCCCTGGAGCAGCAATTATACAATTAACATCAATACCCAGATAAACTATTGGCCGGCCGAGAGCACCAATCTGGCCGAGTGCCATACGCCATTACTCGACTTTATTCGCGATCTCAGCGTGACGGGGGCAGAAACCGCGCGCATCAACTATGGCTGCCGTGGCTGGACCGCACATCACAATAGTGATTTTTGGCGACATGCGGGGCAAGTAGGCGCATACGGACAGGGTGATCCAGTCTGGGCATGTTGGCCCATGGGCGGTGCCTGGCTCTGTCAACACTTATGGGAGCATTACGCGTTCGGTGGCGATCGCACCTATTTGCGCGAGCAGGCCTACCCGATCATGAAAAGCGCGGCGCAATTCTGCTTGGATTGGTTAATCCCCGATGGGCGCGGCCATCTGGTCACGGTGCCTTCGACCTCGCCCGAAAACAAGTTTACCACAGCCGAGGGTCAACACGCGGCGGTTAGTATGGCTTCGACCATGGACATGGCGATCATCTGGGATTTGTTCACCAATTGTATGGAGGCGGCCGCGGTATTGGAAATCGATAGCGCGTTTCAAGCCGAATTGGCGGCAGTGCGTGCCCAGCTCTATCCCCCGCAAATTGGCCAACATGGGCAACTCCAAGAATGGTTTGCCGACTGGGATGATCCGGCAGATCATCACCGCCATGTCTCGCATCTCTTTGGATTGCACCCTGGTCGCCAGATTACCCAACGCGCTACGCCCGACCTCTTTCATGCGGCAATGCGTTCCTTGGCATTGCGCGGCGACGAAGGCACGGGTTGGTCCATGGCCTGGAAGATCAACTTTTGGGCGCGCTTTCTGGACGGCGACCACGCGCTGAAAATGCTGGGGATTATGTTGCGCTTGGTCGAAAATACGGGCGTTGTCATGGAAGGTGGCGGTGTCTATGCGAATCTTTTTGATGCCCATCCCCCCTTCCAGATCGATGGCAACTTTGGTGCGACGGCGGGGATTGCCGAGATGTTACTTCAAAGTCACACGGGCGAGCTTCACTTGCTCCCGGCGCTACCCAAAGCCTGGCGCACTGGGCAGGTGAAAGGATTGCGCGCGCGCGGCGGCTTTGTCGTCGATATGGCGTGGCAAGACGGCCAATTGAGCCAAGCAACGATTACTGCCACGGCCAGCCAGCGTTGTCGCGTGCGCTGTCGAGGTGTGACACAAGTGACCAAGAATGGCGCGATAACTCAGGTAATACAGCGGGAACCTGATCTCTTTGAGGTCGCCACCGTGGCAGGCGATCGTTTGATCCTGATAGGCAGCCGATGAACAACATTTTGCGCGAGATTCCAGATAGCTTTGATAGTGCGCGGCTGACCCTGCGCTCACCCCAACCGGGCGATGGCGCGCTGGTCAACGCCGCAGTCCACGATTCGATTGCAGAGCTACGGCCATGGATGCCGTGGGCCCAGCAATTACCCAGTTTGGACGATAGTGAAGTATATGCACGCGAAGCGGCGGCGCGCTATTTCAAGCGCGAAGAATTGCCCTTGCTGCTCTTTCTCAAAGGAACCGACACGTTGGTGGGCAGCAGTGGCTTACATCGCATCCATTGGAGCGTACCCAAGATGGAGATCGGTTACTGGGTGCGGAGCGCCTATGCGGGTCAGGGCTATATGACCGAAGCCGTGATGGCGATTACCGAGTTGGCGTTTATCACCCTCAACGCCAACCGGGTCGAGATTCGTTGCGATGCCAAAAATGTACGCAGTGCTGCGGTGGCGCGTCGTAGCGGTTTCCGCCTAGAAGGCACCCTGCGCTGTGAGGATCGCTGCCCCATAACAAGTGAGCTACGCGATACACTGGTCTTTGCCAGGATCTGGCAAGAGGTACGGCCAGCTTCTACATAACTTAACCCGAACTTTGTATACGCAACGGAGCAGTGAGCAAAATGGGTATCTATACGAATCAACTTACCCGCGAAGTGCGACTAGAGCGGCTGCACCCGGCGCAGATCGATGCAGCCAAGGCGCGCCGACCGGCCATCTATCTGCCTTTTGGCGCGCTGGAATGGCATGGCTACCACAATCCCGTGGGGTTGGACGCGCTCAAGGCACATGAACAGTTGGTGGGCTTGGCAGAGCAAACCGGAGGCCTGGTCTACCCGCCGATCTATTTTGGGGCGGGCGGTGGCCATACCGAGTGGCCCCATTCGTTTATGGTGCGCGCCGAGGCCATGGCCCAGATTGTGACAGATCTGCTGCATGGCTTTACGCGCGACGGCTACACCCATGCCATTCTCATCTCCGGCCACTATCCCAATCGCAGCCAATATTTGGATGCCGGCGTGGCAGCTTACCAGCAAGCGGGCGGGACAATGCGCGTGCTGGCATTGGTAGAAAATCAAGTGCCCGGCATTGAAGGCGATCACGCAGCCAAGTATGAAACATCCTCCATGCTTTACCTAGAGCCTGCCCTGGTCAATCTGGCGCCACTCCAAGGCAAGCCAGCTGATGATATTGGTGGGCCGGAACAGCGCATCAACTGGATGGGCGCTGAATATCAAGGGCATCCCTGCTATGGACTGGTGGGCATTGATCCGCGTACCCATGCCACAGCCGCAGTTGGCGCCACGAGCACACACAAACTGATTGATTTCCTGACACAGTGGCTGGATGAGCAGATATCATGTTGAATCGTACTCAACCCTATACGCAGTTGAGTGAAACTATTTTCGTGCATCACGGCTGCTGCAATGTGGGCATTGTGCGGGCAGGCAATCGCGCGCTGTTGATCGATGCCGGCAATGGCGACGTACAAGCCACGCTCACGGCCTTGGGCATTACCACCATCGAGCAGATCCTCTTTACCCATCATCACCGCGACAGCGCGTCTGGGGCGGCAATACTCGCAACGGCCACCACACGGATGGGTGTACCCGCCGCCGAACGCCCCTGGTTCGCAGAAGTCGAAAATTTCTGGCACGATCCAAAGATGCGCTGGCATCTCTACAATGTCCATCCCCA
>DAOTTR010000302.1:0-1747 GCA_034437715.1 Caldilineaceae bacterium | reverse complement strand
GCCATCAGCAGCAGGGCACGCACCTGCTCTATGCTATTGGCATAGGCCACGCCACTGCGCAACTGTTGCCAGGGCGAGAGGATACGCTTGGCAAATTCCTGGGGCGGCAGGCGCATAGCCAGCAAACCAATGATCACCGCGAGAAAGGTAAAGCCATTCCAGAAGAAACACCAGCCCGCGCCAAACGTAGCCAATAAGACACCACCAATCGCGGGACCAAAGATGCGTGAGCCATTAAAGGCCATGGAGTTGAGCGCGATCGCATTCGAGAGATCGGCGCGCCCCACCATATCGACAACAAAGGCTTGCCGCGCTGGCCCATCAAAGGCGTTGACAAAGCCCAATACGACGGCCAAGGCAACTACGTGCCAAACTTCGACAATACCGCTAAAGGTGAGGAAGGCCAATACAAAGGCCAACACCATCGCAACACACTGTGTGACCACCAACAAGGTGCGCTTGGAAACGCGATCAACTACGACACCGCCCCAGGGGGTGATCACCAAGGCTGGCAAGGCCGAGGCAAAGCCCACAATGCCCAGTGCCAATTCAGATTTACTCAATTGATAGACGAGCCACCCCTGGGCAATAATCTGCATCCAAGTGCCAATTCCAGAGATGAGTTGGCCGGCAAAGTAGAGCTGGAAGTTGCGATGGCGCATGGCAGCAAAAGTTTTCGGCAGCCGAAATTGGCGCGCCCGCATCGGCATCACCTCGGGGGGAATGGTGGGAAGGCGCGGCGGATCGAGTTCCGGCGCGGTCATTGCCATCTCTACCGTGGTGCCACTGCTGCCACCGCGACTGCCGGTCTCGGTCACCGCGCTGTGCGGCGCTTTGTGTTCCTCCAAAATAGCACACTCCACTTCTAGCCGTTTAGGCGTTGCCCTGTTTGAAAACGCGTGGTTAGGCGGACCTGGCATCCGTCAACAAAGACTGTAGCAAAAGCAACGCGGCCATTACCTGTTCGCGTTCGGCATCCGAGAGATGGTCAACTGTTGCCACGAGGCTGGCGCGGGCATTGGCGCGCACCGTCGCCAGCAAAGCTTCGCCCTGGGCCGTCAACTGTAACGCGACATAGCGGCGGTCGGTGGACAAGGTTGTGCGCTCGATCAGTTCGCGCGCCACCAAGTTGCTGATCTGGGTTGACATAGAGGGCAACGTAAGCCCCACATGATCAGCGACGACAGAGAGCGGCGCGCCTGGGTTTTGGGCCAAAAAGGCGAGCGCGCGCAATTGTAGCACCGACAGATCGCGTCCGCGCTGGTTGCGGACATGCCGCCGAATCTCTTGCATCACTTCTGGCACAATTTCGAGCAATGCTTGCGCGCACTCGTGGGCAGTGGGAGCCATGATTTTCTGATTGTCTACCCAGGGCTAAGGTCGCTTTGTAATCCTAATAGTTTGATAGGCGAAGTATACTGTTGCAGAACATCGTGTGTCAAATCACTCTGGCAATTATAGGGTCTTTCTCCATCGTACTTACTGCCTCTTTGGGGAGAGGTCACAAGACGCGCGATCTCTCCTCCGCCCGGGTTCAATCCCTCTTTAGGGAGACGACATGGTCTAGTCTGCCGCTATATTCTGTTTGTTATAAACAACTTGCCTGCTTTTTGTAATTGTAACTTTGCGCTCACGGTTCGTGTAAAAGAAAGGGCGGTTTAGGAAAAGGGTTATGAGTGAGCGAAAGATAGAGCGAATCATCAAATCCAAGCAAGTGAAGGATGTGAGATTGAGTATCAGACAAAGG
>DAOTTR010000301.1:0-19522 GCA_034437715.1 Caldilineaceae bacterium | reverse complement strand
CCCTTACCGCTCACTGCTCGACTATCGGCTTGAGGATGCGCCTTATTTCTATGGACGTGACATGGCCATCCGTGATCTACTTGGTAAGATCCATGACCACCGGCTGACCATTTTGCATGCTGATTCCGGTTCGGGTAAGAGTTCTCTATTGCAGGCCGGATTGATGTCCCGCTTATTAGCCGCTGGTCATTTACCGCTGCGCCTACGTCCCTATAAACAGGAGCCGACGTTTTTTATCAAGAAGACTTTTCTGGCAGATGTGGAGACACTGCCAGAACTAGAGCGTTTTCAGCGAATGTCGTTGGTGGGCTATTTGCAGGCAGTTACATCATATTTGGGACGCAGTACGCTCTATCTCTTTCTGGATCAGTTTGAGGAGTTTTTTGCAGAGTTGCCGCGTACAAAACAGGAGATATTTGCCCAAGAATTGGCCGACTGTCTGGAGGACACAGGACTAGATGTACGGTGGGTGCTCTCGATACGCAAAGAATTCTTTTCCAACCTTAGCCTTTTTCAGCCCAGAATTGAGCCGTTTGTCAATCAATATTTTATGCCGACTTTCAATTTGGAAGAAGCCAAATCAGTTATCATCCAACCGGCGTACCACCGAAGCGTTACTTACGAGAATGGTTTGGTGGAAACAATTATAACCGACTTATGTGATGAAGATGGTTCGCTTCAGCCTCCACAAGTGCAGTTAGTCTGTTATGCACTTTTCGAGACGATATTACAATCCTCTCCGGCTGATTGCATTACAGCTCAATTATATAATCAGCCGCGCGGTCGAGGTGGCGCTGGAGCGCGCGGTATCCTGAGCAGCCACTTGAGCCGAGAATTGGAACGAATGTCAGCCACCCAGAGCACTATCGCTCGACAAATTTTGGAAGGGCTGATCACCTCACAAACGCGGCGTTCGCGGCGTCGGTACAATGACCTGCTGGATGAGATCCGGCAGCGCAACCAACAAACCGACGTGCAGCAAGTTGATCGGGTTTTGGCAGATTTGGTAAGCAGTCGTTTATTGCGTACCGATGAAGCTGAGGATGACCACCCCCTCTATGAGTTAGCGCATGATTATTTGCTGACAGTGATTGAAATCGATCCTGAAACGTTAGCGCGCAAAGCAGCTCAGGAGTTCCTCAACCAGGAAGTCGTGGCATGGCAGGCCGATCCGCGTTTACGGATCGGCGAAGAAAAGTTGCGCATCATTGAAGAGCGTGAGAAAGAGCTTCGCATCAACACTGATGCTGCAATATTGCTGCAATTGAGTCGCGAAGCCATTGGGCGCCGTCAACGAACAGTGACCTACAGCTATCGGGCCGCCGCAGTGGCTCTGATCGCTGCTCTCCTTGCCGGCATCATTGCCATCATTTTCTCCTGGCAGGCAAATGACGCGCAAGATCAGGTGGTCGTAGCACATGGAACGGCCACCGCTGTGGCCATCAAACAAGAAATGGCTGAAGCGACAGCAACTGCTATTAGTCAGGAAATTAATACATTGCATTCCCAAGCAAACTCGATCCGTCTTGCAAATAATGCGAGCGCTTTGTTAGATGAAGATCCGGAATTAGCTGTCTTGTTGTCGACCTATGCACTTAGTCACGAAGTCTATACTCAAGAAGCAGAGAGTGCGCTTAGGCAGTCGCTTTTGCGCTACTATACTTTGGCAACGATTACACATGGGGCATCGTTGCCAAATATCGCCTATGGGATTGATTCTAAAACCATTTTTTCTGGCGATGATGAACAGATGCGCGCTTGGACGATCGCGACAGGTGAACTGACTAGTGAGTGGAAAAAAATCGCACCTTATTCACTCAAGACAGTGGTCAGCCCAGTGGGCGAGTATGTTGCAACGGCGCTGCACAATTCCGGTGCGGCGGCCATTCAATTATTTAATCCCACCACTGGGGAAAGTCAGTCCCTAGGGGGCCATACGGAATCCGTGCTAGCCTTGGCATTCAGCAGTGATGGACAATTGTTAGCATCGGGCGATATCGGCGGCCAAGGTAAGGTTTGGAATGTGGCAACTGGCACAACCATCTTTACACTCTCTGTATCAAGTCGGATTAATGGAATTACTATCCAGCCGAATAACATTGGCCTGGCAACCGCTGAGGATAATGGCATCCTTTCTGTCTGGAATCTTGCGACCAACCGTTTCGTTTTTTCTAACACAACTGGCAGCCCAATTTACAGCATCGCCTATAATCCAGATGGCACAAAACTGGCCACTGCACACCGCGATCTTTCTATCAAACTGTGGGATGTGACCACGGCGGGCCGCCCGCTGACCAGTGTAAAAGGGCATACGAATGATGTGCGCGCAGTCGCCTTTAGCCCAAATGGGAAACGATTGCTCTCTGCCGGTTTGGAAGGTACAGCCATTCTGTGGGACGTGTCAGATATAACGGCTGGCATCAAACAAATCCGGCGCTATGCTCAACATCACGGACCAATCTTTGATGCGGCCTATGCCCCGGATGGCACGACAGTGGCAACGTCTGATACGGAAAAGGTGCTACGGATTTGGACGACGCCAACCCATGATGACCTGATCACAGATCTCATCTTCGATCCCGCTGCGTCTACTCGTTTGTTGACGGTAAGCTTTGATCGCATGGCGCGTTTGTGGCGTTATGAATCTGGCTATAGAACATTGCTTTTTACTTTGGAGCATCCCAATATCGTGCGCCGTGGGACATTTAGCCCCGATGGGCGCTGGATTGCAACCGCCTGTGATGATGGGCAGATCCGCATCTGGGATGCACAAAACGGTGAGTTGTTAAAAGTTGTCCCTAGTAACACGGGCCCAATTGGCGGTATTGCCTTTAGTAAGGACGGTGAGTGGTTTGTCTCGGCCGGCTGGGAAGGCGTTGCCCATGTATGGGACACTACTTCGTGGGCAGAGATAAGCACCTTGCAGGAAAATAACAGTACTGAAGCGAGTGGCATGAATGATATTGCCATAAATCCCCATAACCAGGAAATTGCTACCGTAAGTGAGGACGGTATGCTACGTTTTTGGACAACTGATGGAGAACTGACTGACAAATTTATCTTGCCAGAACAACCTGCGGAACGTGTCAAATTTAGCAATGATGGATTTCATCTTGCCGTAGCCGCAGGAAAAACTGTTATGCTCTTAGACGCATTGGCGCACACGCCAGTCTACACAATGACGCAACATACAGATCGCGTATTCAGCTTGGCTTTTGACCCAACTGGGCAAATCCTTGCCAGCAGTGGTTATGATGGTAAAGTCATTCTTTTGGATCTTCGTACTCATTTGACACCGAAAACATTAT
Organism: Caldilineaceae bacterium; assembly: GCA_034437715.1. Lineage (GTDB taxonomy): Bacteria > Chloroflexota > Anaerolineae > Caldilineales > Caldilineaceae > JAHBVH01. The sequence continues at coordinate 16,214 of DAOTTR010000301.1, read as the reverse complement.
GGGCATTTAATGGGGGAATATTTGGCATTGCCTTCAATGGCGATGGCCGATCTATTGCTGCTGCTGGTGCTGATGGTGATGTCTACCTACAAGCTTTGCAATGGCAAGATCTAGTGACACAAGCCCAATCGTACTTGAAACTTGGTGGCCGCTGGTGGCGTGAAGCAGAGTGTCAGGAGTATTTAGGGATTTCTACATGTCCGATTCAACCGATGGCTGGCCAAGACATGGAATAATCGGCGCTCATGTTGTGAACCTGCAACGATTTGATATTGCTTTTGGAGGAGACTATGACAATTGACAACGAGTTTGATGCCATTGAAGCAGTCATGCGTAAGGAATTTGGCAACCTAATCGAATACGCGCGCAGCCTGAGATCTGCTCCCTTGGAAAATAAGTACCAAGAGAAACCTTGGTTCGACCCTATATTTAATAGGCTGATTGATGCGTTCATTCCTACGGCGGAGAACTATTATATATTAGCCGTTAAAACTATTCGTTGTGCCAAACAAAAAGATGACACGGTGCCGGTGAAGTATCATTTTGGTCAGGTGCTCTTGCGTATTTCAGATCATGTGCGTTTGCTCAACAGTCTAGCAAATTCCAACAATGCAACTACGGATAAGCTTCAGGCTTTGATGCGTGTTGCGGAAGGAATTATCTGGGGCATTACAAGCCGGTTTGACCAGAAGAGATCTTTGGCACGACCAATTTTGATACCTCTTCCTGGTCGCCAATTTACGTATATTCATTTCAATTACATGAATAATTTAGGCGTTATCGGTGTCCCTATTAGTCTACTAACCACACCTAAATTGTCTTTACCTGCGTTGTGGCATGAGGTGGGTGGTTATTATATTGCTAGTGAGAGGGCAAACGGACGCCTTGAGAAGCAGCACACGGAATTGCGAGAAAGCTTAGGGGGGAACAACGCTACAATTGGTCCACTGTGGCAAGCGTATCTCAAAATCTACGAGAATAGTTGGCTACAAAAAGCCGATGTTCAGCTTACCCTGAACTCGCGGAGCTGCCGTATATCGAACTCTGCAGAGATTCGTCGTTATTTTCTCTATCTCAGAGACAAAGTTGGTGTAGAAACCGCCACGCTGCCTGTGGTTCAAACAGTTGATAAGGATACATCCTGGCAAATGGCCTGGTTAGGTGAGTTTTTTGAAGATCTCTTTGCTGTTGAAGCGCTTGGTACGCTTGCATCTGATTCATTAAGCCAGATACTTGCACGCGTCTACAAAAATGAGGGAATTGGGGACAAAACTCATCCATCGCCTGCCTTGCGTATTCAAGTTGTTAGAGAATTTCTGAAGCAAATCGGTCAATCTGGGCCGGCTATAGAAACGCAGCATATGCCGCCTCACCATGATCCCGAAATGGGGATTCAGATTGTGAAGATCTATTGTGACACCTATAGCCTAGAATTGAAAACACCATATGATCAGGCCAACCTAAGCGTTCACGAGCAGAAAGTGGCAGAATTGGTCATGCGGATCGCGGATGGAAGCGCTGAGATCGAAAATCTGTCTTCAGAGGACCACGCATTGATTAAAGAGATTCGTGAAGAATACATAGACAAAACCCTAAATACAGCTCTGTTGAATCAATCCAACAATCTCTTGCGTTCGGCAAAATACAATGTTGAACAAGATCCAATTGTCCAACACGGCGACTGTGAAAACCTGACACGGGAAGAAGCTTTAGAACGATTGCAGCGTCTAGAACAGATTTTCTTCATATCAACAGATGAACAAGGCCCGGGTATCGGTCAGGGCGCCGATCCATTGAATCAAATTCCGCCGCTGCTTAATCCATAAAGCGGCTAAACATCGCTCTATCAAAACCGGGTTGCTTGCCTATGCGCATCACTGCCCCTGATGGCGACTACTCTGAAATCAGAACTTATAAAGCAGACAAATAAACTCCATACAGAGATTGGAGAGTAGACGAGTACAGTCCAATCTCCAATCTCTGTACACATTTTAATTGGGTTCTCTATTCGACCCAAGTCCTTGCACTCAGGAGGAGTAGATCCAAATGACCACCGAACAATCACTCTGGCTCCGCCGTTGGCAAGCGCTCGATCACACCATCGCGACCTTGTTGGATCGCTACGAAGCCTTTATGAATGAAGATAGCACCCGGCGCGAGAATACGATCTTTGAGGTGCTCTTCCAACTTCAGAAATTCGCCGCCGGTCAATTTCACTTCTTTTATGATGGCTTTTACACCAAGACCTTTGTTAACCTGGCCGCTATACCCGACGACCGCAATTTTGTTTTGCCCCAATTTATTACGGGGCATTCAATTGAACAGCATGTGCTGTATAACACGCTGCGGCAGATCGCCGAAGATACGCTTGTGATTCAGCTGGCTTCGGAGCAACGCTTGATTAGCATCCGTGAGGCCGATGTGGGTTTGCCGGGCAACGAAAAAATTCCGTTGACACTGGCCGATGTCGATAAGCTTGCGCTCACGGCGTTGCGCATGGTCCATAGCTATCTAGAAAATGACAAACAGACCGTCCTGACCTACTTCCGCCGTTCAGCCGATGTGCGGGTGATCCCCTATGCGCCGGTTGCCCTGATTGGGATTCCGATCACGACGATTGGGTTAAACAGTGGCATTGGGGTGGCCGAAGATCTGCTCGCCATTCCGCATGAAGTGGCCCACCATCTCTATTGGAATGGTCGGGCCGATTCGGGGCAGCGGATCCAAGCGGAACTCTTAGCGCGCATAACGGATAACCCCGCTAGCCACTGGTTAGAGGAGATCTTTGCCGATGTGGTCGGCTGTCTGATTGGGGGACCGGCTGTGGCTCGCAGCTTTATCGATCTGCAACTGACGTCGATTGGCGCCGACTTTGTCCATAGCCACGATCCGCACCCGACACCGGCCCTACGCCCGCTGCTCTACGCCTATGCGCTCGAAAAGATGGGCTTTGTCAACAGTGCAACCGCCGTGAGAGGTGTCTGGCAACAGCATTTGGAGGCACGGATGACATTTGTGAACCGCGCATTACTCTTCGCCGCCTTCAAGATTGTGGATCATGTTTTCGAAGTGATTGACCAGAAAAGTTTGACGCCTTCGCTGCGCTGGTCCAATGACGATATCGCATATGATACACTCTATGAACATTTTGCCGCTCGGATACCAGACTTGGTGCAAAGTGTGTCGGATGCTGATTTGGACCCCGAAGAGATGAACATTCAAACCAGTTGGCTCGATCTGGCGATGGAACTCTCCGCACAACCGCAACTCCAGAACTTACCCGCTGGCTGGACTGATCCGGCAAACATTGGTGGCGCAGCCGGCTTTAGCGCCATCCCCTTAGATGCCGCCGCGTGGCTGCGCATTTATGACTTTGGGGGCTGGATCACCGCCGGACCTGGCCCCAAGCAAGTGGGTGGTTGAGCCTATACTTTTGCCAGTCTTTCACGCAATAGGTGAATTTCTGGATGGCGCAGATCAATGGCGATCTGTTCGCTTGTTTGCCATAGCTCGACAGCTTTGGCATGCTCGCCGCTATGTTCGTATAAATCACCCAAGAAACGTAAACAGACAACGCGATTAAAGTCGTCTTTTAGCTCTGTCATCAGGGTGAGGCTGGTTAGGCCAACCTGTAAAGCTTGCTCAACTTCTCCCATTTGAAACTTGATGCGGCTCTGTTCGTAGAAAATATAGGCGAGAAAGGCGCGACTGCCGATATGTTCTGCTAATTCACGGCTGCGCTCAATATAGGCCCAAGCATTTTGGGTAGATTCTGTGTAACGGTAGGTCATGGCCAGGCTAAAATAGGTTTCTGCTAGCTCGGCTTTGCGCGGATGATTTTCTAAGATCCGTAAAGAATGTTGACAATAGCGCTCACTGAGGGCGTAGTTGCGGGTTGCCAATGCGCAGTCAGTGAGCAAATAATAGGTGCCAAGCAGGCCGGGAATATCGTTTTCTGCTGCTTGAATCAGCAATGCCTGTTGCCCTAATTGTTGGGCTAGGGGATACTGTCCGGCGCGCCGGGCTAGAATGCCGCGTAGGTGAAGTGTTTTGGCTATGCCTAATTTATCTTGGATCGTGGCTCGAATAGATTCGCAACGACTCAATAATGTATCGCACTCTTCATAGGCCCCCTGTTCAAGCGCAATGCGGGCCAGATGATACTGCGCATCTGCTTGTAATGGCTCGGATTGCGCTTGCGTAGCCGCTTCTAAGGCACGCTGTAGACTTGGCAACGCCTTTGCGAAATCACTTAGTTCACACCAGATAAAGCCTAGTTGCGTCTGATAGCGCGCAACTGCGGTTGCATTGTTCAGCCTTTGCGCCGCCTCCACCGCCCATGTATAGCCTTGCCGTGCTTGGCTGTAAAGTGCTCGCGCCAGCCACGGCTCCGTCAATACCTCCGCATAATCCAATACCAACGCCCACATCTCTAACCGATACGCCGTCGCCATCCCGGCCATCACGTTGGCCCACTCCGGATCCAGCGCCGCATAAGTGGCCTGATGGTGGTGGACAAAGGCAAGCTGGCACTTGGCATAGCGCTGCCATGCTGCTGGCGCGTCACCCAACTGCTCGTGCGCAAAGTCGGCCAGCAGGGGGTGCTGGCGATAGCGGTCGCCTTCCACGGCTTTTACCAGGGAACGGGCGACCAGGGTATCCAGTTGATCCAGCACAACGTCCTTATCTTCATCTAGCAGAGTCGCCAGCGCTTGCATGGTAAATGAGCGCCCAGCAAAGAGCGCCAGATGGGCAAAAACCCGCTGCTGCGCCTTGTCCAGTGCCTCCCAACTGACGAGAAACGAAGTGCGTATATCACGGTCGCTGATTTGTAAGTCGAGCCGGTATTGCACCTCTTGCAGTCGTTGCGCCATCTGTGCCAGGGGGCGGCGGCTGCGCGCGGCCAGCAACTGGCCGACAATTTCGACAGCCAGGGGCAAGTGGTGGAGCTGGTCACAGATGGCGACTGCATCTGTCTGTTCTTGGGCAATGCGCGCTTGCCCCAAGAGCTTGCCTAGCAGTTGCAGTCCCTCTGGTGCCGCCAATTCGGCTAGCGCGCAAATTTGGCTGTTCAGCGCCGCTGCTACATCCTCGCTGCGTGTGGTAAGCAGAACCGCGCTCTGGGCGTTACCAATCAACAACGGACGCATGCCCTGCACGCTGCCAATATCGTCGAGGATCAAGAGTAATTGTTTGTCGGCCACAGCGCTGCGCAAGGCGGCGGCGCAACTCTCCACATCGTGCAGACCACTGTAGTCATACCCAAAGGCGCGCGCCCAACTGTGCAAAATATCGAGCGGCGCGCTGATCGCCGTCTGTGCCCACAGCACACCATCACGGAAATGCTGGCGCAGCGCGTGGGCAGCGTGCGTCGCCACCGTTGTCTTACCAACGCCACCCATGCCAACCAGAGCAACGGTACGCGGCGCTTCAGGTGCGCTGAGCAGCGCCGTGAGTTGGTGCAAAGTCGCTTCCCGCCCGACAAAGTGGGGAATGGGGGCCGGCGCTTGAAAAGGTGGGGGCGTGACTAGGCTGCGTGACGGCGGCGTTGCACCCGGCTTGGAGCGCGGTTGATGGGTTAACTCGGCCCACTCGCGGTCGCTGATCGGCTCCCACAGCCACTCCTCGACGAGCAGTTCCCACACAGCCTCAAAACGGTTGGGGTCGTGGCGCAGCCTCAGATCATCCCAAAGGTAGCCCATAAAGTGCATACGCCGCCGACCGGCGTTGGGCACCATTTCGCCGCGCTCCCAGGCGCCGGCGGTCTGGTGGCTTTGGTTGCCGCGCAGGCCACAGCGCAGCGCCATCGCCGCCAAGGTGAGGCCGGCGGCCAGCCGCAATTCGGTGAGGATGGTTAAACGTTGGGCGTTGGATTTGGGCATGATGGGCGTGCTAATGGGTGACATGATGGGCCAAGTGATGGGCCAAGTGATGGGTTTGACGGGTGACAACCCCTCGCCCGGCGTGGGATGATTCGGGTGCTTAAGCAAATGGCTCATCGGCGAAAAGTGTGCAAGCCCCTGTTTTGCCACTGCGCAAAATAATGTATTTGCCCACTTTCGGCTCGACGTGCGGTTCGACAAGCCCTTCGGCTACGCTCAGGGACCGCTCACCGAGCCTGTCGAGGTGTCGCCGACACGGCTGATACGCGCAATAAATGGGGGCGGCATGATCAACTGTCAATCAACTAGCCCGGACGGTGACAGTTGACGCACCTTAATAACCGAATACCCAAGTTTCAGTTTTTACTTTCAACCTGTGCTCATTGGGGCAACACGCGTGGCCGGTAGTGGTTTGCACCAACACCGGTGGGATCCCCAACCTGATGGGCCTCTACCTTTCCTAATGGAGGATTTTCATCATGACTACAGGTTTCGTACAAACAAGTCGTCGTTGGCTCGTGGCGCTGGTCGTGGCCGCCCTCGTTATTGTAACCCTCGCCTATGGACCGGTGCTGCTAGAGCAAGTAGCAGGTGTATCGGTAAGTACACCGGTGTATGCCTGCCAAGCCCCGGCCGGCGGCTGTTAATCTAACATAATCTCGGCCAGCGGTCACAAGTTGCGCTTGTGTAAACAGTAGACAGTAGACGGCTTATACACCGTCTACTGTCTACTCAATGTCGTCGCTGCGCTTATTAAGTTAAGGAAATGTAAGTGCAGTTTTTAACCGCACGATCTCGATCAGATCACCCATGTGCGGTTTTACTTTTTTTCTGCTTCTTCTAGATGTTTAGTCAGCGACTGTTGTAAATAGTCATAGTTGGGTAGACTGGCAACTTCTGGCAGTGCTGCTAATGCTTGTTGAAGCACGGTCATTGCCTGAGTATACTGTTTACTTGCCAGATAAGTCATGGCTAGACCATCCATTGCATTTAATCGCCAACCGTGATCACCCAATGCATTGTATTCATTGATGGATAAAATGAATGCTTTTTCAGATTTACTATAATCATTTAATGCTAAGTGTGCTAAACCTAGGTGGGTGTGGACGCGAGCAAGTTGTAATTTATCGTGAAGCTGATTGGCGATCGTCTCTGCATTAACTAAATGTTTAACTGCTTCTGCCGCGTTTCCAAAATAATAGTAGGCACTGCCAAAGTTCATTTGCACAATACCCCAATTACTTATATCGTTGATCTCGGTCAGAATTGCGGCTGCTTTTCGGTAACACTCGAAGGCTACTTCAAACTTATTTTGCCAGTGAAGCGCAATCGCTAGATTTTGTAAGCTCCACGCAGCTCGTCTTAGTTCCTTTTGTTGTTCAAAAAGCTCAAAAGCTTGACGATGATAGGCAGCTGCCTCTTGTAAGTTTCCTTGATGAAAGGTAACCATTCCCTTGACACGGTAACTCATGGCCCGTTCTGGATCACCCTCCGCCAACAGGTCTAATGCCTGTTCAATATGTTGGCTTGCCGCCTGATAATGGTGTTGTAAGTGTTCCAGCCACGATAATTCATTCAGTGCGCGCGCTTGTCCGTTGCTATCCTCTTGTGCAGCAAAGTGTTCAATACTCGCGGTTGTCCACCGGCTAGCCTCATCAAAGCGGCTCAACAGGCGATGGAGCAGCCCAATCTGCAATTCACACTCGGCGGCAACCCGTCCATCGCCAATGTTTTGCGCACAATGCACCCCCTTTTCTAAGTACGGAATCCACTCCTCGCGAAAGCCGGCCTGCTCCATTTTAGGGGCCAGCGCTAGCAACAGTTCGCGTGTCACAGGCCATGTCGTCGGCGCATCGAGCGCAAAGCTCAAAATGTGCCACGCCTGCTGGCGGTCTGCTTCAGGCACAGTGTATTCGGCTGCGCGCACGCGGTCGAGCGATGCCTGGACACCGGCCATAATGTAGTCTGTGAAGAGGAGTTGCGTTGTTTGCATGGCGGATATAGATTGGGATACGTCCTAAATTTTGTGGTGGTTTCTTCGCTGGGATGAATCCCGCTGCTGACAGTAGCAAGTCGCCTCAGCGACTAGGATCTCAGTCACCGGGTGCCCTCTGGGCGCGACTTGCTACTGTCAGCAGCCAATTTTAATTGTGCCAAAAATTTAGGACATACTCGTAAATTTTACACAATTCAATCAGCTAGCTATCGGTGTTCCACTTTAGCACCTGTTCCTGCAAAAAAGTTCTTGTCAACGCATGGATCGTATAGCGGCGATCCTGGAGTCCGCCGCGACTATCCACCAGGCTGAGGGCGACCAGCCGCTCCAGTGCGTCACTCACGGCCGTGGCGGTGAGGCCGGCCGGGGCGGCCATTTGGGCCAGATAGTCAAGATCACCGCCGCTTTCGGTCACCAGCGGCATCAGCAGCAGCACCCTTTGACCCTCGTTATCCAGATTTTCCCACGCTTGCCAATAAATATAGCGGTAGAGTTGTTTCACGCGATAGCCTTGCGCCGCGTGCAGCGTGGCCAACACATGTTTTAACGGATGAATATGGGTCTGCCCTACCACCAGCCGCAGTGCCAGCGGGTTGCCGCCCACGGTCGCATAGATGGTTTGCAGATCGGCGTCGGTGGCTGCCGCCAAAGCGGGCAGATTGCGTACCTCTGCCTCTTGACGCACCAATGCCAGGGCATCAGTCTCATTCAATTCGGGTAGGGTAAAGTGAAAAATGTCTGTCTCGTGAAAACGGCTAATGCGGCTGGTAAGCAGAAATTTGCTCGGGTTGACCAGTTCACGCAGGGTGCCGAGCAGGCTTTCCACATCGAGCAAGGTTTCCAGGTTGTCAATCACAATCAAATGCGGTTGGGCGCGCAGCCGCTGTTGCAACAGGTTGTGCTTCTGTTCCAGCGAGAGCAGCGATGTACCCACCTCGGCGCTCAGCAACTGCTTAACCAGTGCATCGATCAGCGCGTCGGTAGTCAACGCTGGTTTGGCGATGGGCTTGATTGCACCGCCGCCGTTGAAGATTTGCTGGCGTGCTGTGACCCAGGCAAAGTCTTGCCACTGATAGCCGCCCATCAAGTGCCGAGCCAAAGCATCTGCCAGCGCGGTTTTGCCAATGCCACCCAGTCCCTCAATCGCAATCAGCCAAGCGTGGTCTGGCTGATTTACTTGTGCGGCCAATGCCTCTAGGTGGCGTTCTACCCCAATCAGATGCCGATAGGTGGGCGTTTCCAGCCGTGCGGCAAAGCGCGCCCGCCGTTGATCGCACGCGCGCCGTTCCTGTTCTTGCAAAATAACCGCGAGCCGGCTGATCGCCTCGCGTTGTTTGCGCCAGACCGTGCCTTCTGCTATGTGTAAGATATTGGCAATGCGTTGGCCGGATTCCTCCTGAAGAAAACGCAATTCTAGCACTTTGTGACAATCCAGATCTTCCTGCGCCAGGACCACAAACGCGTCTGCTAATAATTGGTTGGTTGTACGGCGAAGGCTGCCGTCAAGGGTTTGGGCAAGTTGTTGCCAGATCAGCAATTCATTGAAGGGAGTGCCGTGCGCATCGCTCTGGTGCCAAAGGGTTAATGCTTGATGAACAGCTTCTTCGGTCGGAATCGCAGGTAGAGCCGATGCGACCATAGTCTATACCTCGCCTCCCGTGATCAACTACTAAAATGTATAACTTTCGTAGGGCAACAGCATAACAAGAATCACCTTGCTTGTCAATAACGTGCAAAAATCAGAGTTGTGCTCGGCCGGATCAGACTAATACACTTGGGCGTAAGTAAGACAGTGAATCAGTAGGACAGTAGAACAGTGTTTGTACTGTCTCACTGTCCTACTGATTCACTACTGATTCACCGGAGAATAGTATGGTTATCTACGCCCAACTGTACTAGCCTATGCACGCTACGCCTTGTCAGCCAGTGGAGTCGATTATGTTTTACCCTTATACAGAACGGCAAGCGCACTTTATCGCCATTGCCCAAAACCTTGCCGAGAAATTTGCCCAGCGTGCCGCCGAGCATGATCGCGAGGGCACCTTTCCCTTTGAAAACTATGCCGATGTGCGTGCCGTGGGTTTGCCCGCCTTGATTGTGCCAGAAGCCTATGGTGGCTGGGGCGCGGGTCTGCTAGAGACAGTGATGACCATGGGTGCGCTAGCCGTAGGCGATGGCAGCACGGCGCTCAATGTCACGATGCACATGCAGACCCTGGGCGGTGCCATCGAAGCGCAAAGCTGGCCAGCACCGCTGCTGGAAAAAGTCTGTCGCGACGCGGTGACAGACGGCCTGTTGATCAACTCGATCGCCACCGAGCCAGAATTGGGCAGCCCCAGTCGCGGCGGTAAACCCAAAACACGCGCCAAAGCGATCTACGCAGCGGGCGAGCAGCCCATCGCCTGGGTGATCAATGGTCACAAAAACTTTGCCAGCATGGTCCCCACGCTCGACTATATGATTATCTCGGCGGTGTTGGATGACGGCAGCGAAGAGGTGGCGCGCTTTCTGATGCCGCGCAGTGACGCCATTGAGATCGTAGAAACTTGGGACGCGATGGGGATGCGCACCACCGGTAGCCACGACATCATCTTGCATGACGTGCGGGTGCCCCATGCATACATGCTCGGGCGCGGCAGCACCGACAAGCCCCACCAGAAAAGTAAACCCACCGCCAATCCCTGGTTTGCGTTGGGGGTGAGCGCGGTCTATGTGGGGGTAGCGTTTGCCGCGCTACAAGCCGCGGCGCGCTATGCCCAGGAACGTGTACCAACTGCTTTGGGTAAACCGATTGCCGAGCTAGAAGGTATCCAACGGCGGCTAGGCCAGGCCGAGCTCTTAATTCACCAGGCGAATATACACCTGTACGCTGCGGCTGAACTGTGGGAGCGCTATCCTGAACAGCGCGTCGAGCTGAGCCCCACGATCATTGCCGCCAAGTATACCGCCACCAACAATGCTATCGACGCAGTGGATCACTGTATGCGCGTCGTGGGTGGCTCCAGCATGACCAAGCATCTGCCCCTAGAACGCTACTACCGCGATGTACGCGGCGGTCTCAGCCACCCGATGAACGATGACCAAGCGCTCATTCTCTTTGGCAAAGTGGCGCTGCGCGCAGTGGGCGACGCGGTAACCAAATAAGATGAACGGGTAAATCACGCCCTTCAAATCTGGTTGCAGAATTCAGTCAATTGTAGCTTGTCTGTAGGAAAATTCCGACGTATGATCCTTTATCATTGATCTATTCTCTCCCTTTCATTCAACGTGCGCGGTTTTGCCAATGATGAAACGTTCGATGACCCCCGTCGCGGCTGATCCACAATTTGATATTTTGCTCGCCACCACGCAGCCGGGTTCTGCTGCGCCGGCGGTCGCCTTTCATTTCTTTTCCTACTTGCTCGGCCTGTTAACCGCACTGGCATTGGTGGGCGGCAGTGCATTGCTGTTGCGCCGGCCAGATTCCGCGCCAATTGTCCTGCACCCGCCCCCCACGGCTGCGCCCACCGCCACCCTACTCCCCACGGCGACTCCGGCCCCGATGATTGTCTTTGTCAGCGGCGCGGTTTTGCGCCCTGGCATCTATAGCCTGGTTGCCACTGCGCGTGTGGCGGATGCCATCGCGGCGGCCGGTGGCGTTACCAGCGAAGCCAATGCCGCGATTGTCAATCAGGCAGAACCGCTGTGGGATGGCGTGCAGGTGCATGTGCCCAGCTTGGTCGCGCCAACCGTGGCGAATGTCGCGCTGGCGGAACCCCCTAGCGGTGTCTCTGGCGTTGCGCCTGTTGTAGCTGCCAATGGCGTTTCTGGCGGTGGCCTGGTCAATATCAACAATGCCACGGCCAGCGAACTCGAAACGCTGCCCGGCATTGGCCCTAGCAAGGCCGCGGCAATTATCGCCAACCGGCCCTTTGCGACGGTCGAGGATCTGGAGCGGGTGCCCGGCATCGGCGCGCGTACTATGGAACAGTTGCGCCCGCTAGTAACCGTGCAGTGATTCAGTATCGCAAATGCACAATCCGGTCGGCTCTTTTCTGCCCCCGATACTTCTTTGTGACAAAGCCAATTATCAGCGTATACTAACCCCTATCGTTTGATCCATCTTCACCAACGATAGAGGAAACTACCCATGAGCACACATCTTTCACCCTGGCCTGCCCATTGTCAGGGGGCCGTCTCGCTAACCTTTGACGATGGCACAGCATCGCAACTCGCCCTGGCCATTCCCCTGCTGGACAAATATGGCCTGCACGCCACCTTTTATGTCACCCCGCGCGACAACTATCGCGAACAGTTGCTACCCTGGCGCGCCGCGGCGCAAACCGGCCATGAAATTGGCAACCATACGATCAGCCATCCCTGCTCCAAAAATTTTGCCTTTATTTCTGATACGGGTCGCCGTGGTCTGGAAGAGATGAGCTTAGATGACATTGAATATGAGATCGTCGAAGCTGGTCGCCGCATCAGCGAAGTGATTCCCGAACAGACAGCCACCTCCTATGGCTACACCTGTTATCAACCCTTTGTCGGGCGCGGCGCGACACGCCAGAGCTATGTGCCAGTGGTCGCGAAACATTGTGTCGCCGGGCGTGGCAAAGGCGAACGACCCAATGATCCGCGCTACTGTGATCTCTGGTACCTCTGGTCAACCCCCTGCGAAAATATGAATGGCGCACAATTAGTCGGGCTGACGGAACAAGCTGCAACCCAGGGACGGTGGACGATCCTGACCTTTCACGGTGTGAACGATGGTCATTTGCATGTCACCAACGGCGATCTGGAAGAACTGTGCGCGCACCTGGCCCACAACCGCGACCGTATCTGGACCGCACCCCTCGCAACGATTGCCCAGCACGTACAACGATTTCAGACGCAACCGGCGTAAGCCTGCCGCCTGCGTTTTCGTCCCAAGCGGTTGTTTTGTCTTGGCGCACCCATTTCTCTGCAACTTTGTGGAGAAATGGTATAATAAGTGTCACTATGACAATACTGAGAGAAGACGGACTGGATTGATTCGCTAAAAATCACCACTGCTGGCTGACACTGGCAGCCAAGAATTATTGACCTTTACTGATCTACTTGAGCAAATGGCAAACGGACCCTAATCATGCAACTCGAAATAACGCCCCTATCAGCCAGTGCCACAAACGGCGCACCAATCGCCGCGCCCTATCGTGCGTACTTTCGCTGTTTTCGCGGCTGTCCTGGCGAATATTCGGTTTACAGCGTCATCTACACTTGTCCCACCTGTGGCGGGTTGCTGGAAGTACACCATGATCTGGCACCCCTGCAGCAACGTAGTGCCGCCGAATGGAAAACCTTGATTGATAGCCGCGTGGGGGCCACGCGTTGGCCTCATGGCAGTGGCGTCTGGGGGATGCACGAATGGGTGATGCCCGATTTGCGTGACGAAAATGTGGTCAGCCTGTATGAAGGCAACACCAATCTCTTCTGGGCAGAACGCTTGGGCAAACAAATTGGCGTACCCGATCTCTGGGTCAAGCAGTGCGGCAACAGCCACACCGGTAGCTTTAAAGATTTGGGCATGACTGTGCTGGTGAGTGTGGTCAAGCAAATGATCGCCGATGGTAGCCCTGTGCAGGCGGTGGCCTGTGCCAGTACGGGCGATACCAGTGCCGCGTTGGCCTCCTATGCCGCCGCCGCCGGTATTCCCGCGATTATTTTTTTGCCGAGCGGTAAGGTGAGTACGGCACAATTGGTGCAACCGGTAGCCAATGGCGCACAGGTGTTGGCGCTGGATACAGACTTTGACGGCTGTATGCGCATTGTGCGCGAGGTGACGCAAGATCAAAGTATTTATCTCGCCAACTCGATGAACAGCATCCGCGTCGAGGGGCAGAAGACCGTCGCCATCGAAATTGTGCGCCAGTTTGATTGGGAAGTGCCGGACTGGATCGTGATTCCCGTGGGCAATCTGGGCAATATCAGCGCGCTCTACAAGGGCTTGAAATTGTTGCTAGATCTGGGCATCATCAACAAACTACCGCGGCTGGTCGCGGCCCAGGCCGCCAAGGCGAGTCCCTTCTATCAAAGCTATCTAAACGATTTTGCCGAAAAGCATGTGATGCAAGCCGACCAAACCCTGGCCTCGGCCATTCAAATTGGCGATCCCGTGAGCTATGAAAAAGCGGTGCAGGCCGTGCAGATGACCAATGGCATTGTCGAGGAGGTCAGCGAAGATGCGTTAGCCAACGCGGCGGCCATGGCTGATCTGACGGGCATGTATACCTGTCCGCACACGGGTGTTGCCCTGGGCGCGCTCTTTCGCCTGGTCGCGCGCGGTGCGATCAAAGCGACCGATCGTGTGGTGGTGATCAGCACGGCGCATGGCTTGAAATTCACCAGCTTCAAGGTGGGCTATTATGAAGATACACTAAAAGAAGTGGAAAGCCGCTTTGCCAATCCACCCGTCTATCTGCCCGCCGACGCCAAGCTCGTCAAAGAGACGATTGCGCGCAAACTACGCTAGTGAAATCAAATTGAAATGACGAATTTCACCTATGGCTATTCCAAAATTTAAACGATCCAATTTACGTAGGGGCACGAGGTGTGGCGGAAAGAGAGGTTGTGTACACCCATCGTTTTGCCCCGCCACACCTCATGCCCGTACTGGATCATTATTTTTTTGGAATAGCCTTATTCCGATTTAATTTTGTGCATGCGATGGTGCGGTTTGTAACCGCACCATCGCGGTTGATGCCGACTTGTGCGGTTACAAACCGCACCTACAAGAACAATTGCACCTGGTTTTGTTGCCGATATAACCAATCGGCATAATCTCTACTATAGATAAGTTGTGATGCGTTCCAAAAGGAATTTGTTGTGAGCGAAACAGCGTCCACCACCCAGCCCAGTGGCCCCTACTGTTACGCATATCCGCGCCCGGCAGTGACGGTGGATATTATTCTCTTCACCTTCTACGACAACGACCTGAAGGTGTTGCTGATCCAGCGCAAGCATTCACCGCACCAAGGATCGTGGTCGCTGCCGGGTGGCTTTGTGGACATTGACGAGGATCCCGAAGATGCGGCCATGCGTGAATTGGCGGAAGAAACCAATGTCACCGAGGTCTATCTAGAGCAGCTCTATACCTTTGGCGAGCCGGATCGTGACCCGCGCGGGCGGGTGATTACGATTGCCTACTTTGCGCTGCTCAGCGCCGATCAGGTGGCGCGCTTGCAGATCCAGAGCGCCTCGGACGCGCTTGTCGCCAAGTGGTGGAGCATGTATGCCTTGCCCATATTGGCCTTCGACCATGATCGCATTTTGCACTACGCCTTGCAGCGGCTGCGCTGGAAGCTCGAGTGGACGGCGTTGGGGTTTCTGCTGCTGCCCAAACAATTCACCCTCTCGGAATTGCAGAAGGTCTATGAAACCGTGCTCAACGAGTCGCTGGACAAACGCAATTTCCGGCGCAAGATCCTGGCGACTGATGTGCTGGAGGAGACCGGAAATATCCGCGAAGGCGATCATCGCCCGGCCAAACTCTACCGCTTTACGGCCCAGGCGATTGAACTGGAACAGGCGCGCCGGCGCTTTCCCTAAGGCGCTTTCAAAGAAATAGTGATCCAGCGCTTGCCAAACAAAATCATGCCTAGGGGCGGCCGCGCAGCCGCCCCGCGTTTGGCTCGCTGCGAACGGGCGGCGGCAAGCCGCCCCTACTGCATACTTATTTCTTTGAAATGGCCTAACTACCACCCGTAGCGTTCTGGTCCCCAAGGGCGTGTGGTCAATTCTTGCTTGACGGTGACCATGGTGCGGTCGGGCAGGTCGTCATAGAGGACGACGCCAGGGCCAACCACGCTGTAGACCCCAATCCGCCGCCCCGGCATAATGATGGCGTTGACCCCGGTGCGGCAGAAGTCGCCAAAATAGGCGGCGTTGGCGGCATGGGTAGGGCGTTCGGTGCGCCCCTTGATCTGCCACGGCGTGACGCCATCGTCAAAGCGTAGATTGCCACAGACGGTCGCTGCGCCAAAATCCACCGCCTGCCCGACCACGCCCCAGATCTCCATGTAGTGATAACAATAGACCGTATCGAGTGCCACGCCGCTAAACTCGGCCCCGTGCCCATAGTGGCTGCGATTGCCCAGCGTAGTGTGGCTGCCGATCTGACAATAGTTTTGCACAACGGTCTGTTTGCCAATCACCGTAGTGCCTTCGAGAATCGCGCCGTTGAGCACTTGGCTATGATCGCCCAGCCACAGATCGCCGTTGATCACCACGCGATTGCCAATCGTACAATGTTCGCCCAGGACCACCCGCCCCTGAATGTCGGCCCCATCGTGGATGCGCGCCGTGGCGGGGATGACATT
>DAOTTR010000300.1:0-12943 GCA_034437715.1 Caldilineaceae bacterium | reverse complement strand
GGCTTGCCGCCGCCCGTTCGCAGCGAGCCAAACGCGGGGCGGCGGCGCGGCCGCCCCTACGCATGATTTTGTTGGCAAGCGCTGGATACTTATTGCTTTGAAAGCGCCTAAATTCAATTCAAGTAGATTTGAAAACATAAAAATCGTTCGGACTCTTCCTGCAAGGGTTGTTAGGCAGTAAAAACTGGAACAATGACTGCGCGGCTAGCCTCTTGTTGTCCGTGGAGGCTCCCTTCCATACGCTTAAGCACATTGGCCGCGTAATAGCGCGTGCCACATTCTTTGCATACACCAGCCGGGACATTTTCAAATAGATAGTAGTTTCGCTTAACCTGCCGATGCACCGTTACCTGTTTTTCCAGAATCGGGCCGTCACAGTATTCACATGCTTCGCCATCCCAAAAACCAGTTGTCATCATTTCGTCATTCATCGTTAGGATTTGTCCTCATAGACAGTAATCACACGAACTTTATTGCCTTTGGTAATACAGCAAACGATACCGACCGGTCGCCCATCCAAAGCAGTTCCCACTACTTCAAACGAATTTTACCATTCAAGATGCTATATTCAACATCGTAGATCGTAAGCTCATCTTCCCTGGCTTCTTCATCGGCATGTTCGGTTAAATAATAGAGGCCGTAGCGCACCAAAGCCTGAATTTGTTTGATCCTACTCAATGCTGATCTCGCTTCGTACAATTGTTATTCACGGATTATATCACGTGGTCAATAGCATAGAATGTAGTTTATCATGAGGCTTTTACTTCTACAATTGCGTGTTGGATATGCAACTCACGTACCTTCTTTTCTTGGCTGTTTGGCACACTGGCAAAGCAGTGATATGCTATTTCGGCTTTATCAATCAGCTATTGCTGAGCAAAAACTATCCGAAAAGGAACCAATATGAACTTTAGAATGGAAGGCGTCATTGTCCCGATTGTCACGCCCTTTGATGCCGCGGGCGAACTAAACGTCGTAGCCGTCAAGCAACTGGTTGACTACCTGATCGAGCGCGGGGTGCATGGGCTCTTTCCGGCGGGCACCACCGGCGAGGGCGCACTGCTTACCCTGGATGAGCGCCAGCGCTTGGGCGAAGCGGTGGTCAACGCGGCCGCGGGACGGGTGCCGGTGATCATTCATGCGGGTGCAACCACGACGCGCGCCACACAGGCATTGGTCCACCATGCCCAGGCAATTGGGGCACAGGCTGTCGCGGTTATCCCGCCCTTCTTTTACCGCCATCGCGATGAAGCCCTTCTGACGCACTATGTGACTGTGGCCAAGAGCGCACCGGACTTTCCTATCTATCTCTACAACTTTCCGGCGGTGAGCAACAACGCCTTCACCTTTGATTTGGTCATGGCGATCCGCGCCCAAGCGCCCAACGTGATTGGCATGAAGGACAGCAGTGGTTCGCTGGACTTGTTAACCCGCTTGCGCGCCGCCACCAATGGCCAATTCAACACAGCCAATGGGGGCGATGGCCACATCCTCATGGCGCAGACCATGGGCTTCGATGCCTGTGTCTCTGGACATGCAAACGTGGCTCCAGAACTCTTTGTCGCGCTCTACAAAACGGCCCACGCCGGGGCAATTGCCGAAGCCCGTGCGTTGCAACAAACAGTTAACCAGATGCGCCAATTGCTGGGCGACGGCGGCGACCTGTCGCTCTTCAAGGCGATGGTGACGCGGCGCGGTATTCCGGTGGGCGAGGTGCGTGCGCCATTGGTGCCGGCATTGGCGACCACCGTGGCCGAGCGTTGGGAAGCGCTCAAAGCGTTGGCTGTGGGCATTGATTGATTCTGCTGGGCGAACAGAGAGATATAACTGATGCAACATGTGACGATCTATCGCGAAGTAGGCCGTTTTGCATACGCACCAAGCTCAACCGTGATAACGGCGCGACTTGGGGTGACGAGATCATTCTGCGCGCCGATGGTGGTAATCGCGACATTGGCTACCCGCGTACGGTACAAAGGGCAGATGGCACCATTGTCACTGTCTACTACTATAATGATCAAGCCGAGGGTGAGCGTTATATTGCGGCCACCCTATGGCAGCCTAAGGCTGCCATTCACGTTTGTGACGTGACTTACCGCTGGATCCATCAAATTTTTGCTTACTACGCCAACGTTAAATTCGTGTTGAATGAATTCAGAGCAGCAGGTGATGAAATTTAACGTTGGCGTAGTACAGGGTATTAGGATATTTATGCCAAGCGCGCGTATCGGCAACAATTTCATAATTCTCCTACCGTATTACTTCCCAAAAGTTGACACGCGTAGCCAAAGCAACTATGATCAGGCCATAGCGTTGACACAGATATCCAATCTACCAAGCGCAAGCTTTGGCTGGTTCCCAATTGATCCTTGGAGAAGACCCTGTGAGCTTTGGCATCACCAAAACCATCCCCGCCAGCGAAGGCATAGCTGGCATCGACTCGCTCTACGATGGTTCACGTCGCGAATACGAATTTCACATGGCTGGCAAACCTTCCAAATTACAGGTGGGCGACTATGTCTATACGATCTTTAATGATCATCTGATTGGCCGTCTGCGCATCAAAGAATTGATCGGCGGTGCGGTTAATCCCGATTCGGGCAAGCCGCGCACGCTGGTTATGGTAGACGCGCCCGGCGAACGGCTGGATACACCCCTGCCCAAAGCAGGCCATCGCGGCACCCGCTACTATGATGGCACCGATTGGCCCACCCGCTAAACGAATAAAGACCATTTCCCTTTGCGTGATAGGTGACGATCACGCAACACCGATCACGTACTGCGCAGCACCGATCACCTATCACGCAGAGACAAGGAGTCTTCCATGATTGAATTGCAAGGGCCGGGCGTTCCGTTTCAGTTGCTCTTTAACGGTGACATTCCGGCAACACCTTCGTTGCCTGCCGAATTTCGCCAGATCTATCCAGGCGATTGGCATCTTCCGACCATTGCGGATCGGCCCTATACCTATAGCAATTTTGCCCTGGCGCGCGATGGCCGTATTTCCTATAACGAGCCTACCGCTTTCTCTGGCGGTGAGGTAACCGATTTTGATGCCCACGATCGGTGGTTGATGGGTCTGCTACGTGCGCGTGCCGATGCCGTGATGACTGGCGACGCCACCGTGAACCTGGAAACGGAACATCTCTGGACCGCTGAATTTATCTGCCCCTATGACGGAGCCGCCTTTGCCGAGCTGCGCGAAGCCGAAGGCTATGCCCCGGTGCCCATCTTGGTCATTGTCTCGCGCGCGGGGAAGGTGAACTTTGATGCGCTCTGTTTCCGCCAAAGTGCGCTGCAAATCGTCTTGGCAACGACGCAACAAGGCGCGGCCAATGCCCAGGAAGTGCATTGTGCCGCGCGGCTCGATGTCCATAATCTAGGCAAGGAAAGCGTGGATCTGCCCCGCCTCAGCCGCATTCTGCACAGCGACTATGGCGTGCGCAATCTGCTCTGCGAGGGGGGGGCACGCACCTTTGGCGCTATGCTCGACGCCGGGTTGATTGATGAGGAATTTGTCACCTTCTGCCCCAACTTTATTGGGCGCAGTGATGAAAAATTCCGTCCCAGCTATACCGAAGGCGTGGCCTGGATGCCCGGCAAAAGTCCCTATTCCCAGCCCTTTAATCTGCACCGCGCTGGTGATTTTCTCTATATGCGTACACTTTGTCATTACAAGAAATAATCCTAAGGACAGTAGAAAGAAATAAGTATCCAGTAGGGGCGGCTTGCCGCCGCCCGTTCGCAGCGAGCCAAAGGCGGGGCGGCCGCGCAGCCGCCCCTACGCATGATTTTGTTTGGCAAGCGCTGGATCCTTATTGCTTTGAAAGCGCCTAATAAGTAAAGCTTATGACAAATTTTTCGCCTACCGTTCAACAAGCCCTTGTCACAATTGTCGGGGCAGAGCATGTCGTAACCGACGCTGGCCAACTGCAACATGGCTCGCGCGATTGTTATTGGTACTCGCCCGTGCTCAAGCCGCTGCTGGACGACAAAGTGGCGGATGTGATCGTGCGTCCCGGCAGTGTCGCGGAGTTGCAAGCGGTGATCGCCCTGGCCGTGCGTGAGCGCATTCCGGTCACCCTGCGCGGCGCGGCGACGGGCAATTATGGGCAAGGTGTGCCGCTCTTCGGGGGCATTCTGATCAGCACTAAACGCCTGGACCGCATCCTCGAATTAACGCCTGAATACGTCAGAGTCGAGGCGGGCGTCATCCTGCATACAATTGAACAGGCGGCGCGCATAATCGGGGCAGAGCTACGCTTTTTTCCCAGCACACTACTCACCGCCACTGCCGGCGGCTTCCTGGCAGGCGGTTCGGGCGGCGTCGGTTCGGTCACCTGGGGCACGCTGTGGGATGAAGGCAATGTCTTGGGCGCAACCGTCGTCACCATCGAAGCGACGCCGCAAATCCTCACGATCACCGATGCGCAAGAATTGCTGGGCGTGATCCACAATTGTGGCCTCAGTTGCGTGATTGTTGATCTCACCTTTGCGCTGGCTCCTGCCCAGCCGTGGGCGCAATATGTGGTCAGCTTCGACACCTTTGACGCGGCGCTACGCTGTGGCGAAACCCTGGCCTATGACGCGGCAATTGCCAAGCGTCTGATCACCATGCACGAATGGCCGATTCCGTCCTTCTTTCGCCAACTGGTGCGCGCCGGGGCGAGCCCCACCGGCAAGGCGCAGATGCTGCTAATGCTGACCATGGATCAAGCCGCACTGACCGCGCACGTGCAACCCTTTGGGGGTGTGGTCAACTGGAGCAGCCCACCCGCTGATTATCTCCAGCGCGGCCTCTTGCTTTCGGACTTTGCCTGGAATCACACCACGCTGTGGGCCATGAAAATTGATCAGCGGCTCACCTATTTGCAGGATCAGTTCGATCCGCAGCGTGTCTACGAACAGCTACGTTTGCGCAAGGCGCGCTTTGGCGAAGAGGTGCTGGAGCATATTGAATTCATGAAGTTTCGCGGCCAGATCTACCCCCAAGGCATGAGCTTGGTGCGCTACCAAAGCAAAGAACGCCTCTGGGAATTGATTGACTACTGTGAGGAAATCGGCATTTGGGTCGCCAACCCGCATACACACTATCTGGACGAAGATGTACGCTGGAATGGTCAGCCGCTGCTCGATGCCAAAACGCGTTGGGACCCTCACAGCTTGCTCAATCCTGGTCACTTGAAGATGTTAGAAGATGTCTAATTCATCATCAATCCTACCCAATCGCCGCCATTTAGCCCATTTCACCTGGCAAGAAACCGCTGCGCTAGACAAAGAAAGTGGCGTGGTCATCCTGCCCATCGGGGCCATTGAGCAACATGGCCCCCACTTGCCCACGTTGACCGACACTTTGCTCGTTACCCATATACTCGACGCCACACTGACGCGCCTGCCCGCCGATGTGCAAGCTTGGGCATTGCCACCGCTCAACTATGGTAAGAGCAATGAACACACGGGTTTCCCTGGCACGGTCAGCCTCTCGGCCAACACCTTGCTGGCGGTGCTGCATGACATTGCCGATAGCATCAAGGCAGCAGGCTTTCGCCGGTTGGCTTTCATCAATGGGCACGGTGGCAACACGGCCTTGCTCGAAGTGGCGGCGCGCGATATTCGGGCGCGCACGGGGTTGATCTGCTTTTGTCTGCAACCGGGGCTCTATGTCGATGCACCTTTTGCGATTACGCCAGCGGAAAAACGGCTGGGTTTTCATGCTGGCGAATTGGAAACGTCGCTGGTCTTGGCAATTGCGCCGGAACTGGTGCAGATGGATAAGGCACCGCGTCACTTTGTCCAATTTCCCGAAAGTGAAACACCCCTTTTCTTCTTTGGCGCAGCCTCGACCGCCTGGCTGAGTCGCGATTGGAGTCCCACTGGTGTCTTTGGCGACGCCACCTTGGGCACCGCCGAAAAGGGCCATGCCATCATCGCCGCCGCTACCGAACGGTTGGCGACTCTCATTACCCTGCTCAGTCGCTTTGAAATTCCTGTACAGGCCGAGGGCTAGCCGATGACAGCGTGGATACTCCGCCAAGCACGCATTGCCGACCAGACCGATCTGGTGGATATTGCGCTGGATCAGGGACGCATTGTGGCGATAGGTAGCCAGTTGCCGCTGTGCGCCGCCCAGGAATGGGATCTGCAAGGGCGCGTTGTGCTGCCCGGCTTGGTGGATGCACACACCCATCTCGACAAGAGCTATTTTCCGATCCCCAACCACAGTGGCACCCTGCTCGAAGCAATTGATGTTTGGCGCGCGGCCAAGCGCAGCCGCACCAAGGAACAAATAGCAGCGACCGTCGAACGTGCCTTGCAAACCGCGATTGCCAATGGCGTCACCGCCATGCGCTCGCATATCGATGTGGAAGCAACCAGCGAT
Source organism: Caldilineaceae bacterium (assembly GCA_034437715.1). Lineage (GTDB taxonomy): Bacteria > Chloroflexota > Anaerolineae > Caldilineales > Caldilineaceae > JAHBVH01. The sequence continues at coordinate 6,564 of DAOTTR010000300.1, read as the reverse complement.
CTAGCCACCGTCGCAACGATTCTTGCCATTCGCGAGGCATGGCGACCCCAGCTTGATCTGCAACTGGTCGCGCTGGGTTATCCCAACGGCACGCCCGAAAATCGTGCAGTTATGCACAGTGCGCTAGCGATGGGCCTCGACATTGTCGGCGGCGTGCCCGCGCTGACCCCCGATCCCCAGGCCGAGATCGACGCCGCCTTTGCCCTGGCCGCGGCATTGGGCAAGCCCATCGATCTGCACATCGACGAAACCGAAGATCCGCAGATACTCACACTCGAATACCTGGCGCAGCAAACAATCGCCCACGCCATGCAAGGGCAGGTGACGGCGGGGCATTGTTGTTCGCTTGCCTTTGTCAATGCCGCTACGGCAGAACGCGTGATCGAGCGCGTGGCCCAGGCCCAACTCAATATTATCACACTGCCCTCATGCAATCTGGTGCTCATGGGGCGGGCCGTGCAACCCACGCCACGCGGCGTCACGCGGATTAAGGAATTGCTGGCGCGCGGCGTCAATGTCTGTGCCGCATCGGATAATGTCCATGATCCCTTCAACCCCTTTGGCAACTATGATCTGCTGCAGATCGCCAACCTCAACGCGCATGTGGCGCATCTGTCGGGCGAAGCGGAAATCCAGCAAAGCTTGCAGATGGTCACTACCTATCCGGCACAGGCGCTAGGACTGACGGCGTATGGCATTGGCGTGGGCAAGCGCGCGGATCTGGTGGTGTTGGATAGCACGCAGATCGGTGAAGCTGTCACCGCCATCCCGCCGCGGCTGGCGACTTTTAAGGCAGGGCGCTTGCTTGTGCGCACACAGATCGAGCGACAATGGCATGTTGAGAAGGCAGCGTAAGCCAAACCATCACGGCTCCGCCCATAGTTTGGGGGAGGTTGGCAGGGGGTAACCTGAATCGTTAGGACAATCAAAGGATTTGGCAATGGATCTCATACTGCGCCAGGCGCGCCTGCAAAATGGCAACACGGTTGATATTGGTATCAACAACGGGTACATCGCTGCGTTGGAACCGTTGCTGGCAGCCACCGCTCCCGTTGAAGTGGCGGCGGCAGGGCGCTTAACGCTGCCCGCGTTTGTCAACGGGCAGTTGCATGCGTGCAAATCCTTTTGGGGGCGACTGTTGGCACAACTGCCCGCGGAGATACAGCGCTTGCCCCGCTTTGAAGCGGCCCATTATGTCAAAGAGTTGTATACAGTTGACAATGTTGTGGCGCGAGTTGATGAAACCATGCGGCTGGCGATCCAACATGGCACCTGCGCGATCCGGCTCTTTGGCGATGTGGATGAAGCATCGGGCGTGGTGGCCGTCCAGGGGTTGATCGAGATTCGCGAGCGCTATCGCCATCTGATGCAAGTGGAAGTGGTCGCTTTCCCCCAGGATGGCGTCACCAGCGAACGCACGCCCGATCTTATGCGGCAAGCATTGGCCGCGGGGGCAGATGTGGTGGGCGGCATTCCGTGGATCGAACGAGGCGAAATGGCCCAACGTCGCCACACCGAGATGTGCTTTGCCCTGGCCCAAGCGTTTGACAAACCCCTGCACTTTGTCTGCGATGATGTGGCCGATCCAACATCGCGCACGCTCGAAGATGTGGCGCGCCAAACCCTGGCCAAAGGGTTTCATGGGCGCGTGGCCGCTACCCAATGCGCGGCACTGGCATTTTACCCCGATGAGTATGCGCATAGCGTGATCCGGTTGCTACAAGAAGCAGGCCTCACCATTTTTGCCAACAGCCATGTTTCGCTGATCGCCACTGAATTTCCGCCGCGGCAACCGTGGCCGCGCAGCATCACACGCGTGCGCGAATTGTTGGAGGCTGGTGTGCCGGTGGCCTGTGGACAAGATGATATTGATAACTGGTTCTATCCCTTTGGCCGCAATGACTTATTAGAAGTAGCACACTTTATGGCGCACAATGGTCAATTCGCGTGGCAAGGCGAACCCGATCGCGTGTTGCCCATGATCACCACGACGCCCGCCCAGGTGCTCCATGTGCCCGATTATGGGTTGCATGTGGGGGCGGCGGCCAACATCCTTGTGCTCGACGCGTCCGATTGGTCGCGCGCCTTGCAATTTCAGGCCGACAAGCGCTTTGTGATCTTGCGCGGTAAGCTAGTAGCCCAGACCGAACGGCAGCAAAAGTTGTCGATCTAATATGCGATTGAATAACTCATCTTGGATACGCTAGAGATCATTCTCACCCACGAACATACGGATTTTGATGCACTCGCTTCGTTGCTGGGTGCGGCGTTGCTTTTTCCGGGGGCTGTCCCACTCCTGCCCTACGAGTTAAACCGTAACGTCAATGAATTTATCGCGCTCTATCGCAACCAATTTCCTTTTTTGCAGCCGCGCGACTTGCCGCGTAGCCGAGTGACGCGTGCCATTTTGGTCGATACACGGACAGCCAATCTGCCCAAAGGGATGCAAGACGATACCGAATTTCTGATCATCGATCACCATAGTTCGCAAACAGAATTACCCGCAGATCGCCAACTATGGAGTGAGCCGGTCGGTGCGAACACAACATTACTCGTAGAAAAGCTGATCGAACAGCAGATTGACATCACATCGGTGCAGGCCACCTTGCTCGCGCTGGGCATTCATGAAGATACGGGGAGCCTCACCTATGCCGCCACCACCTATCGCGATGCGCGCTGTCTTGCCTGGCTGATGGAATCGGCGCAGGGGGTCAATCTGGAGATAGTGAACCAGTTTTTACAACATCCATTGAGTGCCGAACAGCGTACGCTCTTGCAAATCTTGCTCGAACAGAGTGAATTTATCGAAAGCCACGGCTACACCGTGGTGATCGCCTGTGCTGATGCGCCCGATTACAAGAGCGAACTCAGCACCTTGGCCCATCGGTTGCGCGATATCCATGAAGCGGATGCGCTCTTTGTGGTGGTTGGGCTGGGCGATATGACCCAAATTGTGGCCCGCAGCACCACCGACGCCATTGATGTGGGCCAGATCGCACGGGCCTTGGGTGGGGGTGGACATCCACGCGCCGCCGCGGCATCGGTACATGATCAATCCTTGTCGCAAATTCGCGCAGCCCTGCTCCACGCGCTCGGCCAGCATAGCCAGGCTGCCGTGACCGTGCGCCAGATCATGAGCATGGGGCGCCCGCAAATGTTGGTCCCCAACCAGACCATCGATGATGCCGTGGTGTTGATGCGCCGCTATGGTCACGAAGGCTTTCCGGTGGTGCGCAAAGGGGCAGATGGCAGCGAAGCGTTACTGGGGGTGCTCACCCGCCGCGAAGCCGATCGCGCGCTCAATCACGGCTTGGGCGCGTCCCCCGTACAACGGTTTATGCAGGCTGGCCAGACCACGGTCCGGGCCACCGATGCCATTCAACAGTTGCGCCGCAAGATGATTGATAGCGGCTGGGGGCAGATTCCGGTTGTCAATGAACAAGCGCAGATCATTGGCATTGTCACGCGCACCGATCTGATCAAACTGTGGGACGAAGCCACCCTGCCCGATCGGCGTACCGTGGAAATCAGCGAACGCTTGCGCAACCGATTGCCGCCCGCCCAGCTTGCGCTCTTGCAATTGGTGGGCGCAGAAGTGGATGCCATGGACTATGCGGTTTATGTGGTTGGCGGTTTTGTGCGCGACCTGCTGCTCAATGGCAGCCATGTCGGACGCGCGCCGGTGGACATGGACATTGTGATCGAAGGCGATGCGATTGCGTTTGCCGAACGCATCCAAGCCCGCTACGGGGGCCGGATTGTGCCGCACAAACGCTTTGGCACCGCCAAATGGCTGCTCCACGACGCCGATCATCCGGTCGATGCAAACCAATTATTAGCCACTGCGCAGGCTGGCGTTACGCTGGCCGCTTTGCCCGCCAATCTTGATTTTGTGACGGCGCGCACCGAATTTTACACGGCGCCCACGGTATTGCCAACCGTAGAACGCGGCAGCATCAAGCTTGATCTGCACCGCCGCGATTTTACGATCAACACATTGGCGCTCTGTCTGAACCCGGCGCGCTGGGGCGAGTTATTGGACTTTTATGGCGGGGTCAATGATCTAAAGGAAGGCGTGGTGCGCGTGCTGCACAGCCTGAGTTTTGTCGATGATCCCACGCGCATTTTGCGTGCCGTGCGCTATGAACAACGCTTTGATTTCACACTGGAGCCACGCACGGTAGAATTATTACGCGATGCGGTAGAATTGCTGGAACGAGTGACGCCAGCACGGATCCGCCACGAGCTAGAACGCATCTTGCAAGAGGCACAGCCAGAGAAAACATTGCGACGGCTCTTTGCCCTGGGCGTGCTGGCACAGCTTCATCCGGCGCTTGTTGTTGAGGCATGGCAAGAGGCCCAGTTCGTCAAGCTGCGTGCGATACTAGCGGCTGCGACGCCAGAGCCGGACTTGGCGAATATACCCCTGGAATTGCTCTACTGGGGCGTGTTGACCATGCAGCTGTCCGCCACACAACAGCAGGAATTGACCCAGCGCTTGGGCCTTGCCGAGGAAACACAGCAGTTGATGCATGGATTGCACATGTTGCAAGAACAGCGCACCGCCCTGTGCGAGCCGGCAATTGCGACCAGCGAGCTTGTACGCTATCTGGATCGCGCAACACCGGCCGCGATTGCCCTCTGGCAAGCACTGGACATTGAACCCTGCCTCACGCCACTTCTGGCCCAGTATATGGCGGCATGGCGGCATGTACGTCCACTGCTGGATGGCCATGCCTTGCAAGCACTTGGGTTGCCACGCGGTCCACTCTACAGCAAGATTCTGGCTGAATTACGCGCGGCACGCTTGGATGGCAATGTGCATAGCCGTGCCGATGAGGAAGCATTGGCGCGACAGCTCGCGCAGGCCGCGGCCGAAGATTAAGGTGTATCCATAGACTGCCCCATGCCTTTAGCCCAGAGCGGTTAGCGTCGATCCCGTTTCCCTATCCCCAACAAAAGCTGTGGGTAAAGGGGGACATTTCAATTTGAGGGTAAATTTTAGAACGCGCGCGCAACGTGTGCCGGGGACGAGCGACAACCATACCGGGTTGACAAACTGCACCCCGCTCGTCCCCGGCACACTGCCCAAAAAGTGAACTGCACCCTGGGTAAAGGGTAGCCATGTTACAGCGTTGGATAGATCTGAACAATGATGGGCAAGTCGTCAGTAATCGTTGCGACAAAGCGAATCTCACGCTTGCCATGTGTCCAGGCGTAGCGATGCCAACAACTGTTTAACACGTCATTGACGATCAGCGAATTGTCCAGACTATCTTCGTAGACAATGCCATCAAAGCGATTGGCAAGCGCTTGTAGGGAATGAAAAGAGAGAACGGCCATGAATTTGAACAGGTATCGATTGCACCGAGACAGTCATTGCGTGGCAAGGATAACATCCAGCCCGGTCGCTGTCAAACAGCGTTGGGTAGATCAGTCTGCAACTGGTTGACAGATCTGTTTATGCCAGATAGTTTATACTAAGGGTATGTCCAAGAATAACATAGATGATTTTAGACAGATTTACTCGGGTAACATCACGTAAATTAGCTACTTTATTTCTGGACAGATCCTAAGGAAAGAAATTGAGATGGACAAACAAATTGCTTTAACCGAAGCGCGGGAGAAGTTCTCTGAGATTGTTAATGCAGTGATGTATCACGGCGACACCTATATTATTTCTAAATCGGGCAAACCAGCAGTAGCCGTTGTGCCATTGAACATCCTGGAGCAATGGCAAAGAGCGCGAGAAAAACAGTTTGCCATTATTGACGAAATTCAAGCACAAAATAGTGATTCTGAAATTCTGCAATGGGATGAAGAAACCTTAATGGAAACGCTCGCTGACCTTGTATATGAGGGAAGAACAAGTGCAAAGAAAGCAGATAATGCGGCATGAAGGTTGTCGTTGATACGAATACCGTTTTGAGTGGCATTGCGCGTCAAGGAAGCACTCCGGCGCAAATCCTCACATTATGGCGACAAGGGGCCATCGAACTTTTTTCATCAACCGCCACCATCGTCGAGCTAGAACGTGTACTGTTTTATCCTAAAATTAGAAAACTAATCCAACTCACCGATACACAAATTCAACAATTTATCACGTTATATCGCGGCCAAACAACTTGGGTAGACGTAACGGTTACACTAGTACAGTTGGGCGGAAATAACCATATTATTCTCCGGTGAATCAGTAGTGAATCAGTAGTGAATCAGTAGGACAGTGAGACAGTACAAACACTGTTCTACTGTCCTACCGATTCACTGTCTTACTTACGCCCAAGTGTATTAGGCTAGTGCGGTGCGCCGCAGCAACTGGGCATTGATGGCGACAACCACCGTGCTGAGCGACATCAATACCGCGCCCAGCGCTGGCGACAGCAGGATGCCCCAAGGGGCCAACACGCCCGCTGCCAAGGGCAAGGCCACGATGTTGTAGCCCGCCGCCCACCAGAGATTTTGGATCATTTTGTTGCGGGTGGCCCGACTTAATTTGAAGATTTTAGCCACATCGAGCGGATTACTCTGCACCAGAATAATGTCCGCTGACTCGACTGCCACATC
>DAOTTR010000299.1:0-11371 GCA_034437715.1 Caldilineaceae bacterium | reverse complement strand
TACATCCAAATCCGCGGCCGTGCATTGTCGCTATCATCATCACCGATGATGCGCGGCTCTACCTGCGCGCCCGCTGCTGCATCACCAGCTTCGGCGCGCCGAACCGCGCGCCCCGCTGCGCCACCCTGGTCGGGGCCTAGGATACCCGCTTCTTCTAACTGATCGATCAAGCGACTGGCGCGATTGTAGCCAATGCGTAGTTTGCGTTGCAGCAAGCTCACCGAGCCACGCCCGGTTTCGCGCACAATGCGCGTGGCGTCGGCAAAGAGATCGTCGCGGCCATCGGTTGTCTTCATTGCTGCGATCTCTTCAAAAATTGGGTGCTCAAAGAGTGGCGCTTGGTTCAACCCGGTGCTGGGCAAGGTTGACTCCGGCTTGGTCCTGTCCATGTTCGGTTTCAGTGGATCAGGGTTGCGTTGGGGCGTAGGTGTGTCGGGCGGTGTGATGCCCAGCGTCGCTTGCGTTGTCCACTGGCCACTGTTGCGATCTTCCAAGGTGCGGAAGCCTTTCCAATAGCGAACAATCCGGTTGATCTCCTCGTCATTGAGAAAGGTACCCTGGAGGCGTTCCAACTTGCTGGTGTCCGGGGCCATAAAAAGCATGTCACCCCGTCCGAGCAAGCGCTCCGCCCCTGGCGCATCCAAGACGACGCGACTGTCGATCTGGCTGGTGACGGCAAAGGCAATGCGCGCCGGAAAGTTGGCCTTGATCAGACCGGTGATGACATCCACCGACGGGCGTTGGGTGGCGATGATCAAATGAATGCCGACGGCACGCGCCATCTGTGCCAAGCGACAAATATGCTTCTCCACTTCTTCGGGGGCCGCCATCATCAGATCGGCCATTTCGTCGACAATGACCACAATGTAGGGCAGCACTTTTTCGTTGCGTTTGATCAAATATTCGTTATAACGCACCAGATCGCGTGCGCCGACTTTGCTGCACAGGCTATAGCGCCGTTCCATCTCTTTCACCGCCCAGAAGAGCACACCCGCCGCTTTATCGACCTCGGTGACCACGGGGCTGAGCAAATGGGGCACCCCATTGTAGACGCTCAACTCGACCATTTTGGGATCGACCATAAGAAAGCGCAAATTATCAGGCGTGTTGGTGAGCAAGAGGCCATTGATGATCGAGTTGATACAAACCGACTTGCCCGTCCCCGTAGCGCCAGCGATCAACAGGTGGGGCATACGCGTCATGTCACTGATAATCGCCTGGCCTTTGACATCTTCACCCAGCGCCACCGGTAGGCGTCCCTTGGATTGGGTGAACGCCTCGGATTCCATCAACTCTTTGAGACCGACAATATTGCCTTCGTGATTGGGTACCTCGACCCCCACATAGTTGGTGCCGGGAATCGGGGCCTCGATGCGCACGCTGGGCGCGGCCAACGCCAGCGCCAGATCGTTAGCTAAACCCGCGATCTTCGCCACCTTCACCTTGATGCGCTTGACTTCGCCCTGGACTGTACGTTCCACATAGCCCGGCTTGATTAGGTACTGGGTGACAGTTGGCCCTTTGTACGCGCCTTCAAAGTCTGCCGGCACACCAAAAAGCGCCAGCGTCTCTTGGATCATACGCCCCTGTTGGCGGATCAGGTCATCACTATCGCTGTGGCGCTCCCAGTTGTTGAGCATGTCGTCCAGGCGTGGCAGCCGCCATTCTTGGGCGCTACCCACAATGCGCGGCATCAACAGGTCATTTTCGCCAGGCGTTAAGCCTGCCGGGGTTAAGCGCGGCGTGGGTGCTGCCGGGGTAGCGGCAACGGGCTTTGTGCGGTCGGTGCGTGCGGTGGGTTGGGGTGTTGCGATCGGGCGTACCATGTTGGCTGCTGTCGGCAAGGTCGAAATCGAATCGTGAATCGTGGGCTGCTTCCAGCGATCGAGCAAGATTTTCCACCAAGAGAGATGTCCACTAGGCAATGGCAACACTGGATCGATGCCCACCTGCCCGGCGTGTGGCTGGTGTAACATCCGTAGCTGATGCCAAAGGGCCAGACCAATATTGATCAGGTGGTGATCGGTTAAAAAGAGCAGCCCCGAAATGCCCAGAAAGATGACAAACGCCCAGGTGAACCAATACCCCAGCACACTCTGAAATCCTTCGGCCAACAAAGTGCCAACCAGCCCACCCCCATTGCCAGTCGGACCTACCCAAAGCGATGCCCCCATAATCAAGGCGATAAAGAGCAACCCGCAGCCCGCCGGCTGTTGCCAGGGCATGTCCTCCATCTTCTCCACGGCGCGGATCACCAGCCACAGCCCCAACGCACCCGTGACAACGGGAAAGCCCCAGGCACCAATCCCAAAGACCGACGCCAGCCAGCCAACCCATGCCCCAGTAATGGTACCCGTACTGCTGGTAAGCAGGCTGAGGAGCGTGGTGAGCGAGATCAGAACCAAGCACACCCCGACAACATCGGAACGTTGGATCCATGTAATGAAGAAGCTAAACAGATCATTGTTCTGTTTGCGTTTGGATGGTGATGCTTTGCGCTTTGCCATAGCGTGCTAGTCGATAAACCCAAAAAAACCGAAAAATCGTACAAGTCACCAATCGATCAGGCGTATATACACGACTTTTCACCGATTCGTCTACTACAGTGTAATCCAAGTTTTGACGAATTAGGCGGCAATTGTAGGCAATTGTAGGTCACGTTGCAAACGTGACCTACAACTACAGGAGGCTACATCAGCAACCATCGCCCCGTCCGCGGGCGTTGTTGCCTAGCCCTGTGGCTGGACGAATAGACTTTAGGCGCTTTCCAAGAAATAAGTATCCAGCGCTTGCCAAACAAAATCATGCGCAGGGGCCGCCCCGCAGCCGCCCCGCGTTTGGCTCGCTGCGAACGGGCGGCTGCAAGCCGCCCCTGGATACTTATTTCTTTGAAATGGCCTAATCACTTACTTGCCTTTGCCAAATAAACCTAATCCGAACAAATGTTCGGATTAGTATACTACACTTCCATCACCAGCGGCAAGATCATAGGACGGCGGCCCATTTCTTTATAGGTGAAGGTGGTCAGTGCATCACGAATTTTGTTTTCCAACACCTGGACGGGCACACGTTTCTTCAGCAAGGTCTCGACCACATCGCGCGCCCGGCTGATCAGATCCTCGCTGTCGCGAATGTAGACAAAGCCACGACTGATGATTTCGGGCCCGTAGATAATTTCGCCGTCAACTTCGTCGATGGCGACCACACAGACCAGGAAGCCATCCTGGCTGAGATGCCGTCGATCGCGCAGCACAACATTGCCCACATCACCCACGCCCAAGCCATCGACAAAGACATGGCCAACGGGTAACTGTTCGCCCAGCCGACCTTCAATCTCGTTGTCATTTTTGAAATGGCCGAATTCAAGCGTTTGGCCATCCTCGATCACATAGATATGCTCTTTGGGCACACCGCGCTCGGCGGCAATCCGCGCATGGAGCACCAAATGGCGATATTCACCATGCACCGGCACAAAGAAGCGTGGCCGCACCAGATCCAACATGCGCCGGTAATCTTCGCGTCCCCCATGACCGCTGACATGCACATCCCCCAACTCGTGATAGAGCACATCAACGCCTTGGCGGAAGAGATTATCCACGGTGCGGCTAAAAAGTTCCTCGTTACCGGGAATGGGCGTTGCGCTCAAAATCACGGTATCGCCCTCGCGCAGCGTGATCTGGCGATGATCGTTGACGCTCATGCGCACCATGGCGCTGGTGGGTTCCCCTTGGCTGCCGGTGGCAATGATCACCACTTCGTGGGCGGGCAAGGATTCCATCTCACCCGCTGTCAGCAACTCTTCTTGCTTGATGTCGAGGTAGCCAAGCTGGATGGCGATTTTGATATTGTTCACCATGGAGCGGCCAATTGCGCCAATCCGGCGGTCATCGCGGCGGGCGGCATCAATCACTTGTTGGACGCGGCCCAGGTTGCTGGCAAAGGTGCTGATGAGGATACGGCCCTGTGCTTTCTGAAAAGCATTGTCAAGCATATCATTCAAAGATCGCTCGCTGGGGGTCGTGCCTTCTTTTTCGGCATTCGTGCTGTCTGCTAAGAGCAGCAGCACCCCTTCATCGCCCCAACGGCGCAACTTGTCTTCTTCGGTCGGTTTGCCATCCACCGGCGTAGGATCAAAGCGATAGTCGCTGGTGTGGATCACGCGCCCGGCGGGTGTTTGCACGGCAACGCCAACACTATCGGGAAAGCTGTGCGAGGTGTGGAAGAATTCTACGAAAAAGGGGCCAAGGTCAAGCGTATCATCCTCGGTAATCGTATTCAGTTGTACTTCACCCAGCAGCTTGTGTTCGCGCAATTTCCCTTCCAGCAGACCCAACGTTAACGCGGTGCCATAGATGGGGGCGCGCAAGCCCTCTTCGACCAAATAGCTCAGGGCACCAATGTGATCTTCATGGCCGTGCGTTAGAATAATCCCACGCACATTGTCTATGCGATCCATCACATATTCCGTATCGGGAATCACAAGATCGATGCCGTGCATTTCGCTGGTGGGAAACATCAGGCCGGCATCAATGATCAAAATATGATTACCCGTTTCGAGCAGCGACATATTTTTGCCAATTTCGCCTAACCCCCCCAAGGGTATCAGGCGCAACAACGGCGTGCCCGTCGTTGCGCTTTTATTGTTTTTGTTTTGTGTCATATTTGTGTTATCTCCTGTTTAAAAAGGTATAGCTTGAATTTGTTACTAATCTATCACAATCACAGGGCCCCTCACGGGCTCTGAATTATGCAAAAGTATGATCGCCAGCCACGCTGGCTGGACGGTCGCAAAGATGTTTAGAACTATGCTTGGGGCAAAATCGACTTTTCCGCGTAGACAAAGTCTATCTCGCGACAAACGCATAGGACAAAGCATGATTGATTGGGCAGGCGCACGGCGTCATCACCCATGCTTGGCAGTGCAAAATTGCCAGTGGGTGCTGAGCGATTGTGGGGTAGTGTTGGTGTGGCTAGTGCTATTGGGCGTGACTGTGCTACACAGCAATCTGTACGCAAGTGCATACTCACTGTCACGGTTTCCGCGACCAAGCTTCTTCGCTTGGGGCAGCAACTGTTCTGATAGTACACACACGCGCTACGTAAGGTTACAGGAACCTTAGAAGTCACGCCACTAGACGCGCTAAAATGAAAGCTGTGACAGCCAAAATCGCTGGTGGGTAAAACCAACAATCCATCCAAGTCAAAGTATCAACTACAGTCAACGTATCAACTACCAAGACTGGTGCGTATTCACGGTTATGCACTTACTATCGCATTATCCTGGGACATTCCCTTGGGACATTATCCGGGCAAGTGATAACAGCGGACACTATCGATCTGTTTTGACCAACACAGTTGTTTTCTACGAATCTTCACAATACAGCGTGTTCAAAAGCATATTCACCGGAAAGCATGAATGATGGGTGACCCCTTAGTGCTATACTCGTTGTCTACCTATTGTAACCTGATCTCAAGTATTTCTTGCCAACAGCCGCCCTCTCCTCTCAGAATTTACTGGCGAGAAGCTGCTGGCAGGCGCATAAGTTGCTGTACAGTCAAGCTGATCTAGGTTAGTCGACTAAGCCATCTATCCCTACTACGCCCCACAACGGGCGTTCCTATCCAAATTGTATAAAGCCAATTGTATAAAGCCAGTTATATAAAGCCAGCATTGAAAATTCAACACTGCGTATTTTCAATCGAGCCAATTATCCAAAAATAATCATTCCAAAATAAATTGTGGCGTCAACCCAAGTCGAGCGGCCAATGATATTTGTCAAATCATTATAGCACCAGAATGAAAACGCGTCGAATTTACTAGGATACATCCTGCCACTTGCGATCGCGTACGCAAAACAATGCCAAACAGCATGAAAACCGGCGTTTGATGCAGCAATGAGCCCCCCGCGCGTCCCCGGCACACGTTGCGCGCTCGTTCTAAAATTTACCCTCAACTTGAAATGCACCCGTATAACACCAAACAGATGCGATCTTGGAGCCTTTGTGATAAAATAACGCGGTCAAATCTAAAGCCAAGCGTACTGTGTCCAGTAAGTTTTGACCAGTAAGTTTTGATCGGTAGTTAAGCCTTTCGTCTTTTCCTATGACGCTCCCCACCTTTAGCCAACTGCTCTCTGAATACATGAATCGATCGGGGATCAGCGACAGCGAGTTGGCACGCAGCATTGGCGTGCGCCGCCAAACCATCTTTCGCTGGAAGGAAGGCCTGGTCGAACGCCCACGCGCCCGCGAGGATGTATTGCGCTGTGCCACGAAACTCCGCTTAAATGCCGAAGAGCGCGATCGATTACTGCTCGCTGCTGGTTTTGCCCCAGAATTTGGCCTACCTGGCGCGCCGAGTGAACCTTTCGCTACACCCACTTTGCCGCCGCCCGACCCAAGCCCAATCGCGCCGCAAGCCATGCCTGCAATGGTCGATCCTGTGGTCGATCCTGTGGTCGATCCTGCGGTTGATTCTGTGGTTGATTCTGTGGCTGCACCCATGCTGGCAAGTGAGGATCTGGCTGCCGAGAAACTCATCACCCGCACGGACATAGCGGTGTCTGTACCCGTCTCCCCATCAATACGGGATGCTTGGCGGCCCCGTTTTTCACGTGTACTTGCCCGCGCGCCATTGGGATGGTGGCCTCTGGGCGCGGGGGGGCTGGCCCTGTTGCTGCTGGGCTTGCTCTGGATACGCAATGCGCCCCTTTTCGATCCGCCTCTATCGACCCCGCCACCACCGGCGACGGTTGTCCTACATGCGCCGCCACTGATAACGCCCAATACACCCAATGCGCTGCCATCCTATCCTGTCGCTGGGGAAGGCGAAACCCTATTGCTGGTTGCCCAGTTTACCGGCTATACGACCAACGAGCGTTACAATGTGGCCGGGCGGATCAGTGAGGAGTTGGCGAGTCAGATCACAGCCGCCAAGCTGATCAGTACGACTGTCTCGATCTGGCCAGAGGAAATTCCCAATGGGGTGCGCGCCAGTCAACTGTTGGCGGCCACCAACGCCACCATGATTATTTGGGGCGAATATGATAGTGGTCGTGTGCGCGTCAACCTGGAGACGCGCACCGCTGGGGAGAGCCAGAAGCGCGACTTTACCCTGACTTCTGCCGATGACCTAGTGACCACGATTAACTCAACCGTGCCCAACGAAATTCGCGTCATTGCGCTGATCGCTTTGGGGCGCTTGTTGCGCGATCAAAAAGCGTACACCGCGGCAACTGCTGTCTTTCAACGCGCCCTGGCCCTCAATCCTGAAGACAAGGCCGTCAAAGCGAAATTGAATTTCTATCTGGGCTATCTGGCCGAACAGGGCACCCAACTGAGTGATTTGAATCGCGCCGTTGCCTACTATACGCGTGCCACCGCATTGGATAGCCAACTCTATGTGGCCTACTACAATCGGGGCACGGTGCAGATTCGGCGTTTTGAATTACAGCCCGCCGATGAAGCCTTATTATTAGAGACCCTAACCGCGGCGATTGCCGATCTAAGCCATGTGATCAAAAATCGGGCCAATGATCTGGATGCCTACCTGAATCGCGCCGTTGCCTATTATGGGCGCGATGGTGCGAACGACATGCCCGCCGCGCTGCAAGATTTGGATCGTCTGCTGGCGCTAAAAGTTGACGCTATCGATGGTTACTATGTGCGTGGCTTGGTGCGCATTCGCGCCGGCGCGACAATGCAATGGGTAGACGACTTTCAGCAAACACTGGCCCTGCAGCCCGAACATGTTGGCGCGATCAGTGGGCTCTGTTGGGGCTATGTCCTGGCCCAACAAGCGGCAACCGCGCTGTCCTATTGCGATCAGGCTGTCACCTTGGATACGACGGGGGCCAGCCGCGACAGCCGCGCCATTGCCTATGCCCAACTCGGCCGCAATGACGATGCCATTGCCGACTTCCGCGCCTATCTCGCCTGGCTACAAACGTTGCAACCAGCCACCTTGTATGCGCGCAACCGGGGTCCCCTGGTCGAGCAGTGGATTGAGCGTTTGGCCGCTGGCGAAAATCCATTTGACAGCGCACTATTGGAAAAACTGCGCCACCGCGATCATGCTGATGAATAAGCGTCTCCTGCGTTTCTCCTTTTCCCCATTCTGCTGTAATCAGCTACTTATAGACGAACCATTTAAAAGTCAACCCAATAAGCCCGGTAATGCACGAGAGCGTATCTATGACTTTTAAGGGTTTTATCTATAAGGGTGCAATTAGTTTGGGGAAGTGTGCCAGCGCTATAATTTATCCCCAAGGTGCAATTTGCCCAGCTACTTGCCACTGCTACAGGTGATAAGGCGCTTGCAAAGAAATAAGGATCCAGCGCTTGCCAAACAAAATCATGCGTAGGGGCAGCTTGCAGCCGCCCCGCGTTTGGCTCGCTGCGAACGGGCGGCTGCAAGCCGCCCCTACTGCATACTTATTTCTTTCTACTGTCCTAAGTTCTCTTTTTCACATTTATAAAATTGTTGCAACTCATCTGTGTCTGTATTACAATAGAATCACAAATCATCTGTATCCTGTACTCCTGAAATTGTATGTGCCTTGTGGTAAACTTGTGCTAGGTGATTGCAGCGAGTGTGGAGTTTTTTGAATGATTTATCCATCATGATCGACAACAGTGAAATCGACACCGGTGCATAGAAACAAGTTCTGTTTGCGTAGGATGATCTGTTCGAATTTTACCCATGTGGCTATAGACGATGGACGCCCGCTACTTTTTCTGGCCCGCTACATTCGCACAGCGCTGCGCTTACCAAACTTGTGACGATGCCACCCTTGTCCAGACGAACTCAAGTGAGGAGTAAGTATGGCAGCAATTGCATTGACGCGCTCGACGATCGGCAAGAAGGTAATTATGGCGGTCACGGGCCTCATCTGGATTGGCTATGTGGTTGTCCACATGTATGGCAACCTCAAAGTGTTTTTCGGGCTAGAGTATTTTAACCATTATGCCGAAGGATTGCGTGTGCTGGGTGAGCCACTTTTGGGCAGGTTGCATCTGTTGACTGTTGCGCGTATTGTGCTGGTGGGCTCTATCGCCGCCCATGTGTGGGCGGCTGTTTCTCTGACTCGCCAAGCACAAACCGCACGTCCCCAACGCTATGCCGTTACCAAGCGGATGAGCGCCGATTATGCGGCGCTGACCATGCGCTGGGGCGGAGCCACGATTTTCTTCTTCATTCTCTATCATCTCGCCCATCTGACTTGGGGTCTACCGCTGTTAAATACCAACTATGTACGAGGCGAAGCCTATCAAAATTTGGTCTACGGATTTCAGAATCCGATTAACGTGGCGATTTATCTAGCTGCCCTGACCGCGCTGGGTTTCCATCTCTATCACGGCACATGGAGTATGTTCCAGACGCTGGGCCTGCTCGATCGCGATTCAACGCCACCGGTACGGGCGCTGGCCTGGATTTTGGCCATCGTAATTCCTGTGGGATTTGCCGTTGTCCCAATCTCGGTGATGCTGGGTATTATTGCGCTACAATAATTTCTTTTATCTATGTGCTCGTAAAACTTGTTGTGTAGACTTCGTAAAATAAGTTTTTTGATCGATGAAGTAAGGAGTAAGGGATGACTACAACTACGTCACCCACTGTGAAAACAATGCCGGTTTTTACCGAGGCAACTTTAGATGCTGGCATTCCCTCGGGTCCAATCGAGGGAAAGTGGGAAAAACATAAATTTGAAATGAAATTGATCAATCCGGCCAACAAACGTAAGTTTACCATTATTATGGTCGGTACGGGCTTGGCCGGCGCTTCTGCTGCAGCGTCTATGGGTGAACTTGGCTATAATGTCAAAAGTTTCTGCTATCAAGATAGCGCACGGCGTGCCCACAGTGTGGCTGCCCAGGGCGGTATCAATGCTGCCAAAAATTATCAAAATGATGGGGATAGTGTCCAACGCCTCTTTTATGATACGGTAAAAGGTGGCGACTATCGCGCCCGCGAAGCCAATGTCTATCGCTTGGCCGAAAATAGCAGCGCGATTATCGACCAATGTGTCGCCCAGGGTGTCCCCTTTGCCCGTGAATATGGTGGCATGCTCGATAACCGCTCCTTTGGTGGCGCACAAGTGTCGCGCACCTTCTATGCGCGTGGGCAAACTGGCCAACAACTGTTGCTGGGTGCCTATCAAGCGCTGTCGCGACAAGTGGCGGCGGGCAAAGTGGAACTCTTCCCGCGCACGGAAATGCTCGATTTGGTTGTGATTAATGGCCGGGCGCGCGGCATTGTGACACGCGATATGGTCACCGGTAAGATTGAGACTCATCTGGCCGACGCGGTTGTGCTGGCGACGGGCGGCTATAGCAACGTCTACTATCTTTCCACCAATGCCAAAGGTTGTAATACGACGGCGATCTGGCGTGCCTACAAGCGTGGCGCTTTCTTTGGCAATCCTTGCTTTACGCAGATTCACCCCACCTGTATTCCTGTGGCCGGTGAAGAACAGTCCAAGCTGACCTTGATGAGCGAGTCGCTGCGCAATGATGGCCGGATTTGGGTGCCGCGCAAGGCTGATGACAAGCGCCGTCCCAATGAGATTCCCGAAGCGGAGCGCTACTATTTCCTCGAAGAACGCTACCCCAGCTTTGGCAACTTGGTGCCCCGTGATGTTGCCTCGCGTGCCGCCAAGAAGGCCATCGATGAGGGCTACGGTGTGGGTGAATTGAAAAATGGCGTCTATCTGGACTTTGCCGAAGCGATTAAGCGCCTGGGTCTCGAAGTGATTGTGGACCGCTATGGCAATCTCTTTGATATGTATGCAAATATCACGGGTGAGGATCCATACAAAGTGCCTATGCGCATCTATCCTGCTGTCCACTATACCATGGGTGGCTTGTGGGTAGATTATAACCTGATGAGCACCATTCCGGGTCTCTTTGTGACTGGGGAAGCGAATTTCTCTGACCATGGGGCCAATCGCCTGGGCGCAAGCGCGCTCATGCAGGGGCTTTCTGATGGCTACTTTATCTTGCCCTATACCATTGGCAACTACTTGGCCCAAAACAAACTCGAAGCGGTGACAACCGGCCACGAGGCGGTGAAGGAGGCGATTGCGCAGGTAGAAGATCGCATCAAAAAGCTGTTGAACGCCAAGGGCAAACGCACGGTTGACTCTTTCCATCGCGAACTGGGCCGGATTGTATGGGATTATTGTGGCATGGGCCGTACAGCAGAAGGCCTCAAGATCGCGCTCGAGAAGATCCCCGCCCTACGCGCCGAATTTTGGGCGAATGTCAATGTGCTGGGTAGCCATGACGAATTGAATCAGGCGCTCGAGAAAGCCGGTCGGGTGGTTGATTTCTTTGAATTGGCCGAGCTAATGTGTATCGATGCGCTGCATCG
>DAOTTR010000298.1:0-41632 GCA_034437715.1 Caldilineaceae bacterium | reverse complement strand
GATGCGCTGCCGAGTATCGCGTGATCGCGCGCCCGGAAGTAAGTAAGAAACAAGGTACGCAAGCGATAAGCATTCATCTCCATCCTCCTCTATTTTAGTAACAATATACCGCAGTCGCGTCCCTGGAAACGCCGGCATCCTGCCAGCCAGTCACCAGGGATGGTGGCGATCCCAGGATGAACAAAAAACACCGCCCCCGAGCAAAATGCTCAAGGGCGGTGTGATCCGCGGTACCACCTTGATTAAGGCACAAGCGCCTCTTCTCTGCCGCCGCCGCCAGTCTACCCAAAGGCAGGCACTGGTGAGGGCGCGTCCCGATTACAGAGGACTCTACCGGCCAACCTTACCCGATGGTTGCGATGCGCAAGCTCGGTTTGGCGGCAACTCAGGTGTGGCTTCGGCGCGGCCTCCTCATCGAGCTTTCACTCTCCTCGATTCGCTGTGGAGGTGGGCGGGGCGCGTACTCTTCACCGTCAACGTTATTAAAAGATCAAGTTATGCGCATACTCTAGCATAGGACACCAGCGCTGTCAATCAGTAGAGATTATTCCGATTTGTTCTTTGAGC
The DNA here is from genome assembly GCA_034437715.1 of Caldilineaceae bacterium. Taxonomy (GTDB): domain Bacteria; phylum Chloroflexota; class Anaerolineae; order Caldilineales; family Caldilineaceae; genus JAHBVH01. The sequence continues at coordinate 41,065 of DAOTTR010000298.1, read as the reverse complement.
GACAAAACAGGGTGCGGTGATTCTTGTAGGTGCGGTTTGTAACCGCACAAAGCTGGTTGGACCCGGATTGTGCGGTTACAAACCGCACCTACGCATGCACAAAATTAAATCGGAATAAGGTCCAGTACGATCAATCCCGATCAATCGGGGTGTATTTCAATTTGAGGGTAAATTTTAGAACGGGCACACTTCCCAAAACTTGAAATGCACCCATCAATCATTATCGTCGTCATCACCACTATCATCGCGATTGGCATCTGCTGGCGCGCGACAATCGACCGTCTGGCAAGGATTCACAACCACGGTGCTGCTCAATCCAGCAGCGTCTACAGCGATGACAGCAACATCCAGTGTGCGGGCCTCGATGCGCCAGCCATCAGCGCGCAACGTCAATTTTTCTTCCTCGCGATTGCGAATGCGCACGTCGATCACTTGACCCTCTTGCAACACGATCCCACCATACGCCACAATCTGATCGAGCAGCGCTTGTGGATCGGGCGCGCGGATTTCCAGCCGTCTGTCGGTGAAGCGGATCTCCGTGTCATTATCCTCGCGCAATCGAGGCTCACGTTCGCGCTCGCTGCGCGGTAGCAGGAGAATTGTCAACACAGTTTGCAAATTGCCATCGGGATCGCTCGCGGCGACCTGCACTTGAAAGCGACCTTGGTCGCGATCCCCATTCACAGCAATCGGCACCAGCGCAGCTTGGACCTGCGGTGGCTGGTTGGGGGGCGGCACCGCTGTGTCTGCCGGTGCGGGCGGTGGCACCGGCGTGTCAGTAGGGATAGGCGAGGGAACAGGCGATGGCGTCGCAGTCGGTGTCTCGGTGGATGTTGCCGTTGGCAATACCGTTGGTGTTACAATGGGGGTTGCCGTCACCGCGATCGTAGGCGGCAGGACGGTGGTTGCGGGTAGCGTGCTGACCAAAAAGGGCGTGGTCAGTTGCAAGCCGGCTTCGGTTTCGGCAATCACGGTATGTGTGCCGGTTAACTGCCAACGAGCATCAAAGGGATAGAGAAAGCCAGTGGAGAGCGTGCCATCGGGCGCAGTTGTGCTGCGGGCCAGAATATCACTGCGGCCTTGATCATCGGTCACCAGGACCAGGACGAGTGTTTCGCCAGGCCAACCAGTCCCGGTCACGCCAATGTAGGCACCAGCCGGACCGCGATCCGGGTAAACGACAAGGGTTGAATTTTCACCAGCTTGGGCGACGGGAACAGCAGTGGGCATGATAGTCGGCGCAGGCGTTGCAAAGAAGAATTGAAAACTGGTAAACCCAATCGCAAGCAGGACGAGCACCAGGAGAAATGTCAGCCATCCTTCATGACGTCGGAGCTGGGATAGAAACATCGATTTTCATCCATTATCAGAACTGTTTCACTAGCGCAGACGGAGGCCGTTAATGCGCAGAAGGGCAATAGTAAAAGAGGGTGGGATAAATGTCAAGTAAACAGAACTTACAGGATTTCAGTCTTTGCCTACAAATTTGTATAGTCAGCAAGCGTCTGCTTGATGCATTAGATCGCCTGCGCAAAATTGGGTTTTGATCGTCCGCACAAAATCCAGTATAGTGTTGCCACTTGGATTCAACATTCCGCAATGTTACAAAAAGAGGCAACAGATGTATGGGCAGTAGCAAAAAGTATCAGACAGAATACCTTGTGCTAGGCTTGGGTGCCATGGGCAGCGCCGCCCTCTATCAGCTGGCACAACGCGGCCTGGCACCACTGGGGATTGAGCAATTTCCGATTGGTCATGCCTTGGGCAGTTCGGGCGGGCAATCGCGTGTTTTCCGCACCTTCTACCATGATCCGCTCTACACCACGCTGGCCGAAGCTGCACTGCCGCTGTGGCGCGCCTTAGAAAATCGTTCTGGCGAGGAAATTCTGACCTTATGTGGCAATCTGATCTTTGCCCAGGAAGGCAATGCCGAGTTTGCCCGAAATCTGGAAGTGCTCCACGCACTACATTCCCCCTATGAACTGTTGAGCAACGCCGCCGTGAGCGCCCGCTTTCCGGCCATACAGTTGCCAGCCCATGCTGTCGCCTGCTTTGTGCCGCGCAGTGGCTTCTTGAATGCCACGCGCGCCGTGCAAACCCATGTGATCCAGGCGCAACGATTGGGCGCAACGGTACACACTGGGGTGACAGTGCAGGGGATTGATCTCAGTGGGGAACGGCCTGTGGTCGAGACAACGGCGGGACGCTATAGCTGTGAACGGCTGATCGTAACGCCGGGGCCGTGGGCGAGTCAGTTGTTGGCAGCCGTGGGCTTGGGCGAGCTTGCCCAAGGGTTGCGCGTGACGCGCCAACAGAAATTCTATTTTCGTCCGGCCCAACCCGCTCTATTCCGCCCGGATCGTCTGCCCGTCTATTGCGATTACGATCGCAACTTCTACGGCTTTCCGCTGCATGGCCCTGGCCTCAAAGTGGCCGATGATAATTTGGGCATAGTCACTGATCCAACAACGGTCGATCGCACCCTGGATCTAGCCAAGCGCGACGAGTTGCACGCTTGGCTAGATCGCTTGATGCCCGCAGCCAATTTTACCTATGTCGAGGGCAGCACCTGCATGTATACGCTCACGCCCGATCGTGACTTTCTGCTCGGTCCCCATCCCCACCATGCGCACACCATCATCGGCGCGGGCTTTTCGGGCCATGGCTTCAAATTTTCCGCCATTGTGGGCATGCTGCTGGCCGAGTTGGCGCTGGGCCAGTCACCCAGCCAGCCGCTGGAGCGCTTCCGTTTAGAGCGTCTGCAACCACAGAAATAAGGAGCAAGGCCTATGCTTCTGGTGGATATTCGTGGTACATGCTGTTCAATTCGTCATGAAAGCCCCAACCAATACCACTGGTATCCTGGACGATGCGCCATAGGCGGGGGCGGAAGCGTTCAACTACGCCAGGATCACCCGTCAATTTGATGGTTTTGATCGCCTCGGCATAGACAGATTCCAGACTATTGTAGAAGCCTTCACTGATATCGCCATAGTTATTGGTACAGATGACGCCCTGTTCCACATAGTAGATCATCAAGTCGGCCACTGCCGCCAGATCATTGCAAGCTTTTTTAAAGTCACTGATCGCCTTGCGTGCGGCGCGTAGATTGAGCCGCGGAAAACCGCGCGGCGGATTGAATTCGGCCTGAATCGCTTTGCGATAGGGCATCACCAACTCGTCCAAATCCACTTCAATCAGGCGCGAGGTCAAAAAGAGCTTGTTGTCAGCATTGAGCTGATAGAGAGACTGAATCAGGCGCAGTAGTTCAGGTTTCTCATAGTCGCTTAAGATTTGCCGGAGTTGCGTCCAGGCGGGTGGTTTGGTTGGCATCGATTAATCGCCTCTATGTGGTTCAAGGTATGTGGTTCAAGGGGTCGGTGCATCCTCGCGCAGCAGACCTTCGCTTTTTAATTCAGCCCAGAACGCACTGGGAATTGGATGTTGGAGCAGTTTGGCGTTGGTCTGCACTTGCTCCGGCGCAATCGCCCCTGGAATGATCGCCGCCACAATCGGATTGGCGAGCAGAAATTGCATGGCGGCCGCCGGCAACGGGGTAGCGTGCCGTTGGCAAAGGGTTTCGATACGCCGAGTTTTTTCCATAATTTCAGGCGAGGCCGGCGAATAGGCAAAGCGTGCGCCAGGCACCGCCCCTGTCGCCAAAATGCCAGACGCAAAGACCGCGCCGATCACAATTTCGACCCCGCGCGCGGCACACAACGGAAATTCTTTGTCCAGCACATCTTGGGTCAACAGATTGTAGGGCGAGGCGACTAGGAAAAAGTCCAGGTCCACCAAATCCAGGAAGCGCGGCATCATGCCCAGTTCATTAATCCCCGCGCCGATCCCTTTGATCTGCTTGCTGCTCCGCAATTCATCGAGCGCGCGCCAACCACTGGTGAACAGTTGGGCCAAGTAGGCGCTAACCCGCGTGTCGTTCTGATGGAACCAAAAATCGAGATCGTGGATCAGTAACATGTCCACCGAGGGCAAGCCAAGCCGTTGCAAGCTGTCCTCGTAGGAGCGCATGATGCCATCATAGGTGTAATCGTAGCGAAATTCAAAGGGCAGCCCATCGGCCCACTGACCCTTGTCAAAGGTCGCCAGATCGCGCGTGGCGTGGAATACGCGCCCAATTTTGGTGGAGATCACAAAATCCTGGCGCGGCTGCTGGCACAGGAAATGGCCCACACGATGTTCACTTTTGCCATAGCCGTAGTAGGGAGCCGTGTCAAAATAGCGCACACCGGCGTCCCAGGCGGCTTGCAGCGTTTGCTGCGCCTTTGCCTCACTGATCGCTTCGAATAAATCGCCCAGCGGCGCACTGCCAAACCCCAAGCGGGTAACTTGTGCTGCGGTTCTGCCGATCTTACGCCTTTGTAATTCGCTCATTGCTTCTGCTCCCTCATTGTTGCTGTGCTGATAGATTGGCCCACACGCGGCGCAAGCAAGTATTCAGCACCGTTGCCACACGCGCTGAATTGGTCAAGCCAAGTGCCAAATAGACGCGTAGCGCACAGATTGATTGCTTTGCCTGCTGCTTGTGAGTGTAGATACGAAAAAAAACGCCTGATAATCATAGCCAAGGGCGCGACTTTTGTACAATACGCAAAGGCGGGCTTATTTTGTGCAAAAAAGGCACAGATTACCAGATTACGTGCCTGCGTTCCTGCACAATCATTTGGTAAAGATTGGCAGTCATTTGGGCAATTCTTGTCCAGCGGAATTGGGGAAGGGTGCTGGTATAGGCATTTTCACACCACTGGGCGGCGGCCGCTGGATGCTGGAAAAGTTGATCTACGGCCCAAGCGATGCTCAACGGATCATCAGGATAAACGGTCAAGCCGTTATATTGATGCGCCACCACTTCGGGTAAACCGCCCACATGGCTGACGATCACGTTGCAGCCACAGGCCATGGCCTCCAAGGCGACAATGCCAAAGGGTTCATAGAGGCTGGGAAAGATGGCTGCGCTCGCAATGCGATAGATACAATCGCGGTCGCGGTCGCTAATAAAACCGAGGAAATCAACCGACTTTTCCACGTTGAGTTCATAGGCCAGCGGCCACATTTTCTGACCATTTTTGCCCGCGACCAACAGCCGTGTTTGGGGATAGGTCGCCAAAATCCGCGGCATGGCGCGGATTAGAATTTGCAGACCCTTTTCGTGGACAATACGACCAATAAAAAAGAGTAGCCACTCCCTATTGGGGGCATAGCGTTGACGCAATGTTTGCAATTCTTCATCGCGACAATCATCGACCAGCGGTAAGTTGACGCCATTGGGGATAATCGCGATCTTATCGGCTGGCGCGGCAAAGTAGTGCTGCAACTCTTCGCACATGAAGCCGCTGCAAACAATCACCCACCACGCTTCAAAGCAGATTTCCCATTCAAGCTGATTGATCTGCTGGCTGGTATGGCTGGGCAAATAGCCCTGATGCCGCCCCCGCTCCGTGCCATGAATGGTCGCGAGCAACGGCACTTTCCAACCCTGTTTCAAGCGGATGCCGGCAGCGCCCGTCAACCATTCGTGCATGTGGATCAGATCATAGGTATGTTCCTGGGCCAGCTTTTCGGCATAGCGAACAAAATAAGCATTATTGGCAATCACACTGTTGTAATGGTCCAACACATCGACGGGCGGCATATCGACGCGATGGATCGTCAGATAGGCATTGACCTGTTCAACTGCCGCGCCCTCACCATAATGGGGCGTCACCAGGTCAACAATGAGTGGCCCATCGGCCAGGGCACTGCCCGCAAGCAGTGGCAATAGATCGGCGACATGTTTTCCAATGCCGCCGACCACATGCAGTGGATATTCCCAACTTAGTGCAAGCACGCGCATAATCGTTATCTTTCTTTCAAAGGAGGCGCTATCTGAGTAAAAGAGTGCTATTGTACGCCATCCCTGGTCAGGGGCGCAATGCCCACACGCCAGGTGTGGCTCGGCGACAACGGTTGGCCCAGGCTAACCGCAATCGCTTGTTGTGTGGCGCGATAGGTCAAATACGCAACCGGTGCTGGTGTGGTATGCTGTATGCGCCATTGCGCATAACTATCATCCAGCCAGAAGAACCAATATACAGGGCCAGTGATCTGCGCAAGTTCTGAGAAAATTGGCCCATCGGCCTGCGGACCCAAGAAAAATGGTACATTGGGGAACTGGGTACGCAACGTCGAAAAATAGGCAGCGCCCGTTGCCGGAGCACCGACCCAAACAATGGCATCTTGCGGCTGGATCTCGCTCAACGCATCGCTCACCAACACCGGCACCACAAAGGCGCTACGGGTTTGCACTGCGCTGGGTTGCGGCCAACCCGGTGTCCAGCCGGCGAGGATCAAGCGCGCACTGCCTTGGCGCTGTGCTTCTTCCGCCGCCGCGACCAACAGCGGCATTGACCATTCGCCGGCTTGATCGGGCGTCACAAAGCCCTGGGTTGGATCGATAGCCAGCGGCATCAACCAGGGCAAGCCAGTGGCCGCCAATACCGGCTGAAGTCCCTGGGCCAGTGCAGGGCTGTAGGGGCCAATGACTACACGCACAGCTGCATCTTGGAGCATTTTGTCTACGGCCCGTTGTGCGCCAGCCGCATCCGCCGTGTCATCCACAGCCAGTGGCATAATCGCGACACCGGCGGGGGCAAAGTCGGCAATCGCTTGGCGCATGGCTGTAAGCGCGGTATAACCACTGCGCCGATCTAATCCTTCAAACGGTGCTAACAGCCCGATCTTGATCACAGGGCGGACCGACGTACAAGAGGCTAGGATCAATCCAAGCAACAGGACACGTAGTACCGTTTGTCCAAGCGTTCTCTGGCGATTTCCTGATCTACCGCGCTGGCTATGGTTGATACCCATAAATCCGCATATTCTGCTCATGTTCGGCCAGCGTCTGGGCGAAGACATGCCGGCCATCTTCACCGGTGGCAACAAAGAAACAGTAGGCAGCTTGCGCTGGATTTTGCGATGCTTCAATCGCATTCAGCCCAGGATTGGCAATCGGGTTGGGTGGTAATCCTTCGTTCAGGTAGGTATTATAGGGGCTGATTACCGACGCATATTCTTCAATGCTCTGCGGTTTCCACCACCAATTGCCGACTACGCCACGGGCATATTGCACTGTTGGGTCAGCCTGCAAATAGCGCCCACCCACATCCGCCACACAGGCACCATTAAGACGATTTAGATAGACACTGGCAATCAGCGGGCGCTCGTCGGCTTGCACCGCTTCGCGCTCAACAATGCTAGCCAGATTGACCAGATCGCGCCCACTGAGGCCGCTGCGACCACCAGCCAAGCCAGCATTGCCCACGCGCCGTTGGAAGTTATCCAGGAAGGGCGCAATCACATATTCAGGGCTGCTTGCTAGGACCGGAAAGCGGTAGGTATCGGGAAACAAAAAGCCCTCTAACGACGCCTCGCCCGGCAGGCTTTGCAGAAATTCGTAATCGGCAAAGATGCTCAGGGTGCGTGGCTGGCGGACAGCCGCCAGGAAGACATCCGGCTCAATAATGTTCTCCGCAGACAAGCGTTCGGCGATCTCTTCGGCACGGAAGCCTTCGGGGATGGTTACCAATGCTTCGGCCTCTAGCGCCTGTTGCAGCGCCTGCGCCACTTCGCGCATGTTCATGGTCTCGCTCAGCATAAAGTTGCCTGCCTGCACACGCCGTTCGAGCCCACTGACGCGCAGATAAAGATTAAAGAGATCGGCGTCGCGCACAAAGCCATCAGACGCGAGTCGGCTGGCCACAAAGCGCGCCGGTTCACCGAGATTGATCACAAAGGGGCGTTGCCGGGCATTCTCGCCGGCGGGAATATCCAGCTCTGCCTCGCGCAAGCGCAAACTATAGGCCAGCACCTGATTTTCAATATTGTCAGGCGTCAGCGCACCTTGGCCAGCCTCAGGATCAATCAGCCCAGCAACGGTGCGTGGTGCGCCCAAAAACTGCTCATGGAGATGCGCGGAACTCACCAGCCAGAAACCAATCAAAACACCAACCACCAGCAGCAAAAAGCCAAGGCGGATTAAATGATTTATGAGATTCGCCGGCTGCAACACCGCACGGAAATCCGCGCTTGTTGGCGACGAAGTACGCCGTTCCAAGAGGAGACGGCGGCGATTACTTGTTGACATAATTTACTTGCTCAATTCAATCCGACCAAAATCCAGCGTTTCACCCAACTGCTGTGCATCCAAATAACTCTGTAAGATCACGGCGGCGGCGGCAGCATCTTCCGCGGTTTTTTGTTTACTTTCGGCAAGCAGCGCTTGCGCCGCAAAGGTGCTCAAGCGCTCATCCCAAAAGATCACCGGCAGCGGGGTGCCCAGCAAAACGCGCAGGGCATAGGCGCAACGTTCAGCCCATTTGCGCACACTCTGCGCCTGTGGCCCTGCGCTGCCATCCATGTTGAGCGGCAGGCCACAGATGACTGCCACCACTTCTTGTTGCTGCGCCAAGTTGGCGAGCACGGCAAAATCATCGCGCCGACTGCGCCGCTGAATCACTGTCAACGGGCGCGCGGCCAAGCGCAGTGGATCACAAACAGCCACCCCAATCCGCGCCAGCCCCACATCCAACGCCAACAATTTTCCTAGGATCATTTTGCTCATGGGATTTTGCTCATGGGCAGTGGCTCAGCGCGACGCCAGGGTAGGTTCATATTCCACCCGCACCTGAATGCGATTGCCCAATGGCGGCAGTGTCGCAAACCATTCGGGATCGCGATAAATCTCAGGCGGGCGTTCCAGTTGCCAACGCTCTTGCACCAGTGCAATCGCCGCTTCGGGGGGCAGGCCAGCAATCGCCGTGCGCACTTCTACAGGATCGATCGGGATCACATACTCTGCGCCAACGGTCATTGTAAAGAGCACAGAACCCTGGACAAATTCAACATTGGCATCGCGCTGGGTCGTCAAGGTGCTAGCCACCAATTTGCCCCGTTCTGGAATCGCCCGTTGCACCGTGGTGAGCAACATCTCGCGCAGAATTGCCTGATCGACAGCCACGCCGCGCACCAATACACGCAAGGTCAGTTCCACTTCCGCGGCCTCTTCGTCATTAAAAGCGCTAAAGGCCTGTGCAGTAATAAACGTTTGGATCGATTCCGGCGAGAGCCATTCACCGGCCAGCACATTTTCTTGCAAGCCAGCGGCGGCGCGCGCTTCAATGCGTGCCATGAGATCAGCCAGTAGCGTATCGCGATCTTCCTGTGTCACAATGGCGGTTAGTTGCGCACCGCCGCCACCAGTGCCACCGGGGTTGGTAACCTGCATCCGTAAATTATACCCTGCACCGATGGTATTGATTGTGTTGGCGCGTACATTGCCTTGGATGCCTGGATCGACCGCTTCAATGGGGGCACTCACGCGTTGATTAAAGCCACCGGGCAGCGTTACCGCCGCGGTTGTACGGAAATTGATACTGCTGCCAGTACTCGTACTTACAATCGTACCGGCGGGCACATTGACAGGATTGGTTCCTAAGTTGCTAAAGACAACACTGCCCTGGGCGCGATCGGTCGCCTTTTGGCGCGTCCCCGTGGTGGCAATTCGACCGGTTTCGTCAATATTCGCCTCCACCAGGCGTCCAGGCAGTTGCCGAAATTCCAAATCGGCCACATCCAGAAAAGGATTGGCGGTCAACTGCACCTTGACGGCAATCGGTTCACGCCCTGGAACCAGGGTAATCGTCGCCGCGGGAATGACATAAAAGACAAAGAGACCAATCGCCATGAGCATCAGCAGACCGGCCAACCCCGTACCCAGCCAACCCAGCCACCGCGGTAACGGTCGGCGATAGATCGCTTCCGAGCGAATTCGCCGTTGCCGGGCTTGATAGTAGGTGGGGCTTGTCTCTAGATCAATAATTTTACGCCGCTGCCAACGCGGTTCATCAGGCAACCCTGCCGCAAGACGACGCGGGTTGAGCAAGGGCGAAGGCGGCTGCATACGCCAATAGCCATTGAGCGCTTCATCAAGTTTGACAAAGACTGGCACACCCACTTGCTGGCCGGCCAGATGGGTTTGCTCATTGCGCGTCACCAAACTCATTTCACAGCGCTGCCGCTGTGCTTGGCGCTGGAGTAAGCGCATTTGTGCGGCATTATCAAGTTCTTGCCATTGATCCGGCAGAACAAACACCACCTTGCGCTGGCGCAGCCGCATCAACTGACGGCGCACTACATCCAAGGTGGCTTCGGGCGTTACTTCGAGAATTTCAGTCATAGATTTTTTCGATTTAGCGCAGATCACGTTATTGAACGAGCCTATTACGTTACAAACATGACCTACAACTAGAATCACAGCTTAAGACAGTAGAAAGAATAAAGTATCCAGTAGGGGCGGCTTGCAGTCGCCCGTTCGCAGCGAGCCAAACGCGGGGCGGCGGCGCGGCCGCCCCTACGCATGATTTTGTTTGGCAAGCCCTGGATACTGATTGCTTTGAAAGCGCCTTACTTCAAGTTTTGTTCGACCCAGGATTTGACAACGGCAAGCGCAGCGGCCAACTTGTCTGCATCTTTGCCACCAGCTTGGGCCATGTTGGGCCGGCCGCCGCCACCGCCGCCAATCACCTTGGCGGCTTCCCGCAATAGATTGCCCGCGTGCATGCCGCGCCCAATCAGATCCGGCGTGACCGAAGCGACCAACATGGGTTTGTCATCAATCACTGCACCCAGGGTTATCACGCTGCTGCCTAATTTATCGCGAAACCAATCGCTCATCTGGCGCATGGTATCCACATCGGCGGCGTTGATCTGAATCGCCAGCACAGCAAAATTATCCACCTGGACGGCCTGCCCGAGTAGTGCGCCGGTATCCTGTTGAGCCAATTTCTGGCGCAATTGGGTTAGTTCTTTTTGTAACTGCTGATTTTGGGCTTGCAACTGTTCAATCGCGCCGCCCACTTCTGCGGGTTTGGTACGCAACAGTGCCGCCGCCCGATCCAGCACGCCCAGGCGTTCTTCGATCAAAGTTTCGGCATAGCGCCCCGTGACGACTTCGATACGCCGTACGCCCGAAGAGACACTGCTTTCGCTTACAATACGGAAGCTGCCAATTTCAGCCGTGCCTTCTACGTGGGTGCCGCCACACAATTCCGCGCTCACATTCTCTTCTTCGCCAAAACTGACAACCCGCACTTCGTCGCCATATTTCTCGCCAAAGAGCGCCATGGCCCCTTCCTGCACAGCCCGTTTATAGGTCGTCCAGCGCGTGTTGACCGGATAGTTCGTCAACACAATATCGTTGGCCAGTTGTTCTAGATTGGCAAGCTCTTCTTTGCTAACCGGCTGGGTGTGTGTAAAGTCAAAGCGTAAACGCTCTGGAGCCACCAGTGATCCAGCCTGATGCACATGCGCGCCCAATTGTTCGCGCAAAACGGCCTGGAGCACGTGGGTGCCGGTGTGATTGCGCATAATGTCCCAGCGTCGCTCGGTGTCAATCGCGGCTTCGGCAGGATCATCAACATGCACAGTGCCGGTAGTGACGGTACCAATATGCACAATTAAGCCCGGCACGCGCCGACGAGTATCGGTGATTTCAACCGCCCATACAGGCATGTCCATGTCATCGGGGAAATAGTAGATCTCGCCGGTGTCGCTCACCTGACCGCCACTTTCCACATAGAAAGGCGTTTCGGGCAACACCAGTTCCACCGCAGTCCCCGTATGCGCTTCGTCTACACTTTCGCCATTCACAATCAGACCAATCACAGTCGTATCGCGCTCGGCTACATTTTCGTAGATTAGGTGTTTCACACCCTCTTCGTCCACCAACCCGACATTCTTCAGGTAGGCCAACAATTCAGTATAGACGGTTACATCGGTGGCTGTACGTTCCTGGGCCGTCTCGCGGCTGCGTTCTTTGGCTTCGTTGAGGGCAAGACGGAAACCCTCTTCGTCCACCGTAAAGCCTTGATCGCCGGCCACATCGCGCGTTAGATCAACCGGGAAGCCATAGGTGTCCCACAGGCGGAAGGCATCTTTGCCGCTGATCGTCTGTTCCCCCGCGGCGCGCAACTCGGCCATGCGCTCATCCAGCAGACTGAGGCCCAATGTCAGCGTGCGATGGAAGCGCTCTTCTTCATCGGTGATCGTCTGCAAAATGAAGTCACGCTTGCTCACCAGATCGGTGTAGTGACCACCCATCATGTCGATCACGGTCTCGGCCACCTGAGCCAGGAAGGGTCCTTCAAAGCCAATCAGCTTGCCAAAGCGTGCGGCACGCCGCAGGATCATGCGCAGGACGTAGTTGCGCCCTTCATTGCCGGGCAACACACCGTCACCAATCAAAAAGGTGATGGCACGGCTATGATCAGCAATCGCGCGATAGCGGGCCAGGTTGGCCTGACGATGCGCTTCGCCTTGCCCCAACAACGCGCCAATGCGCTGCATAATCGGCAGGAAGGCATCGGTGTCGTAATTGTTTTCTTTGCCCTGAAGAATGCTGGCGATACGCTCCAGACCCGCGCCCGTATCTACGCTGGGTTTGGGCAGCGGCACCAGCGTACCATCGGCTTTCGCGTCATACTGCATAAAGACCAAGTTCCAGATTTCCAGATACTCGTCATCTTGATTGACGCCATCGCTGACCTGCTTGTCCAGATCGCCCCAGTAGTAATGGATTTCTGAGCAGGGACCACAGGGACCGGTGTCGCCCATGGACCACCAGTTATCCTTTTTGCCAAAGCGCAGCACCCGATCAGGCGACGCGCCGGTTTCGATCCAGAGGCGTTCGGCCTCATCATCATCGGTATAGACGGTGAACCACAGGCGTTCTACGGGCAATTCCAGTTCGTCTACCAACAAATGCCACGCCCAGGCAATCGCCTCTTTTTTGAAGTAATCGCCAAAGGAGAAATTGCCCAACATCTCGAAAAAGGTATGGTGGCGCGGGCTGGGGCCCACATTTTCCAGATCGTTGTGCTTGCCGCTAACGCGCATACACTTCTGGCTGGTGGCGGCGCGTTTGTAGTCGCGCTTTTCTAGCCCCAAGAAAAGGTCTTTGAACTGTACCATCCCGGCATTGGTTAATAACAACGTGGGATCGTTGGGCGGCACCAGATTGCTGCTGTCCACAACCGCATGGTCCAGCTCGGAAAAATAATCAAACCATAATTGGCGAATTTCGTTCGTGGAAAGTCGTTTCATCAGCATCGCTTCTCTTGCACAGATAATTTTGTTATTTCTGTGATTGTAGGGCAATCAGCGGAGGGTGTCAAAATTTTGGGGTGATACGAAGGGCGAAGGCTGGCAAGATCGCCCTGGGCTACAGCCACAGAGTTACAGAACAAAGCCCACTCAAGCGGGCTTCAGCCTGCGTTGTTTTATAGCCCTGTCCATTGATGGCGGGGCGGCGAATCGGTCAGGGCGCAATTGCTTGCAAAGTCTGTTGCGCCCTGGGCCCATAGAGGGGCGAGAAGGAGGGGTTGATCGCGAGTGCTTCTTGCAGATGCGTTTTGGCAAGCACGTTGTCACCCAGTTGATGGGCGATCATACCGGCATGGAAGTGTAACAAGGCATCATGCGTGCCCAGGCGCAAGGCTTCCTGGCTATAGGGTGCGGCTTCGGCGTAGTCGCCCTGCTGATAGAGTGCCCAAGCCAGTGTATCTGCGGCATAGATCGTGGGGCGCGCAGCATAGGCGGTGCGCGCTTGTTCGACGGCCGCCGCGGGATCGGTGCCGTGGTTGGCGGCAAAAAGTGCCATTTCCAGATCCACATTCATGCCAGCCGCGGCGTTGATCTGTTGGATGACGCCAACCAGCTCATATTGCTGGCGCGCGGCATCCATTTGACCATTGGTTTCATAGAGTTCGCCCAGCGCAATGATAAATTCAGGCAGGGGCAATCGTTTGGCGATCTGTTCATAGGTGGCAATCGCTTCGGCAACCTGGCCTTGGGCGGCGTTAACGTGGGCGAGCCCGGCCAGCGCATAGGCATAGTCGGCTTTGGCCGCCAACACTTGTTGATAAGTTGCGGCGGCTTGATCGAGATCCCCGCGATTAAAGTAAAGATTGCCCAGGTGGGTCTGGGTCCACAGCCAATTCTCAGTGCCGCGCGGTGCCGTCTGGACAGCCGATTGCATGGCTACAATCGCGCCATCCACATCGCCATGTAGCTCGCGCAAATAGGAGACACGGCTATACGAATTCAGATCGGGGCGCAGATCGACCATTTTTTGCAGCGTTTGGACGGCTTCCTCGTAGCGCCCCAACTCGACCTGACCATCGACCATGATGCCCAGGGTCTCGGCGCGAAAGGGATTAAGCCCCCACGCCTGATCGGCCCAAACCAATGCCCCCGTGAAATCATGCAGGGCCAAGGCCAAAATACCCTGGCCAACCAGGGCGTCTAGCTGTTGCGGATCGCGCTTGAGCGCTTCGGCGAAAGCTTTACCGGCCCGTGTATAGAGCGCAACATCCCCCGTTTCGCGCACTTGTTGCAAAAGCCCTAGTCCCAAACTCGCATAGGCGCTGGTATCCTCTGGGTTGTTTTGCAGGCGTGTTTGCAATTTGTTGATTGCCGCCTGCGCCGAAAGTTCCAGGGCCACCGGCGGTTGTGCCGGTTGCACGGGTGCAGGGGAAAGCAGGCGCACCACCACCGCAATCACCAAAATGAGTGTCGCCACGCCGAGCATGAGCAGCGGGCGGCGCGAAAAACGTTGTGTGCGCAAAGCGGTTGTGGCAGACATAAACGGGCACCTTTCCCTGTAGTATAAAAGCGATCGTATTGGTGAAGGTGACAGTCACTGCTAGCTAGGTTATATAGACAGTGACTGTCACCTTATACTTTATCACACGTTATAACATTACATGATAGGACAGAACCTAGTACAGTTGGGCGTAGATACCACGGCAGTTAATCAGGCACGTTACTCGTGTACATCATGGTAAAAATAGGGTACCTTATTTACGCCGGGATCTACTAGTAGACCGACCAGTTACTTTGTAGAAACCAGACGGGCACAAGGTGTGGCGAACAAACCCGGTGTGCTAGGCAAGATCATCGTCGCCGCACCTTATGCCCCTACGCCGTAATGCTACAAATTAACGGGTCGCACCACTAGTCCGACACAAGTGGAAGATAGATCTTGCCAGTTTGCTCTTCGGCGGCGCCGTTGTTATCACTGCTTTCATCGACGGCATCGTTCCCGCCCAGCAACTCATCTTCATCGACTGTGTTGGGTTCGGCAATGCTTGTCAGATCCGCTTCCCGATTCAAGATAGAGCTGCTTACGACGCTGGTACCAGGAGCAATCCCGCTGGTAGCAGATGCAGCAGCCGCGCCGGTTGTGCTATATTCGACATAGAGAATGGGGGCCGCATCGGCTGAACCGTTAAAGGACCAAGCTTCGCGCTCGCCGGTGCCGGTTACAATCAGCGCCAGGGCATTGCCCGCTGCCCACCCGGGGCGACTGACAATTTCCTGGACAATCGTATTCAGGTTCGGTGTCCAATATCGCTCGTTCTTGCTCCATTCTGGCACACTCGCCCAGGTAACCGTAGCGCCGGTTTGGGTACGGCCAGAGACATTAAAACGAGTTCTGGTAAAGGTAGCTGCACTATCCGCCGCTTCACCCGCGAAATCCAACGTGGTCACCTTGTCGTCACTGGCTTTGGCGACAAAGCGGACGTAGGCATTGACAATGGTTGCCCCGGCAGGAACATCCAGATCGCTGAAGCGCAAGCCAACGGTGTAATCGTCATCGTCACCCAAGTCCAGATCGCGGCTGGAGAAGTGGACGGACCCATTGGTCTGTTCTTCGGCATCATCACTGCCGGCTGTGATGGCCGCAGTTGTCGATTCGCCGACAGCTTGGCCGGTGGGGTTGTCATGAATGTGTTCCTGGCCACTTTGCGCCAGCGCCATAAAGGGGAACTCAGCGCGGAAGGGGCGGTCGTTGGCATCAATGCCATCATCCAAGAGGCCGATCAGGGCAGGATCAAAGGTAAAGTCTGCGTCGCGGCCATCGAGCACCTGATAGGCGGCACCGGCCACGGCCAACAATTCAATTTCGACCACATCATCGCCGAGACGGCGACCATTGGGGAAGCCACAAGCATCACCGCCCAAGACGCCGAGACGGCTGGGTGTCGGTGAACAGAGATCGCCTTTGACGGTAGTGTTGATGCGAATCATGTCGGCGGGCACTACGTTGGCCGGCTGATTGACATTGAAACCGGCGGGCAGAGTCACAGGCCCATCGGCGGTTTGGATGGTAAAGTCGCTGGCCAAAACCATGCCGGTCAAGAAGATATCAAAAATATCGCCACGGCCAGAGCGGGGGGTGCCCACAGTGACTTCGGTTGAACAGTCATCATTGGCATCACCAGGCAGCGGTACGCCGTACAGTTTACAGAGCAGCTGTCCGATCTCCGGATCTTCGACACTCTTTTGCAGAATCTCTTGAATTGCAGCGCCCGCGCCACCAGTGTAGAGCACCGCGTCGGTGCTGGGTGGAATGCTGTTAAAGGCATCCTTGAGGGCAAGCGGCAAAACAACCTCGTTGACCAACGGCATACCCAAGCGGGAGACTTGAACGGGTTCACCGGTATTACTTAAGGAACCCAGGCCAGGTGCGCCGTTGAGTACGCGCGTCGCGGGTCGGCTAGCGGTCGCCCAGACGCCCAGCACAGGCTCGGTGCCTTGGGTCAGGCGACTGATGGGAATTTCCAGCACCAGGCTGTGATTGTTAAAGCCGGCCACTGAATCGACCGGATCATTGTTGCCTGCACTATAACCAATCGGCGGGGCTTGGCCGCGCAGGGTTAGCAGATCAAAAACCTGGAGATCTACCCAAAACGCATCGTCAGTCTGGCCGGCATAGATTTTGATCTCGTCGCCATCGTCGGTGGCGCTGTAGGTGAAACTCTTTTCCAGTTGGGCGTAATCCGGTGTGGATTTGTTGCCAATGTTCACCGGCGGTGCAAGCTTGTTATCAACCAGCGTCTTGGTGCCATTCGCACTGGTTTCTGTGATCGAAAACCGTTGTTGGCGATTCCAGTTGGTGCCATCATTAGCGATGGGACCTATGTTATACAGAAAAGTTGTGGGTATTTTGACATCTATGGTGCTGGTGAGCGTATAAGTAAAGTCAGCAACTGCATCACCATCGTTATCTACCTGAATATCGTAAAATACGCCATTGCCCCATTCGAAATAATTGGGCCCGCCTTCGGGTCCTTCAAAGGGGATCCAACTCGCCACCAGCACAATGTTATCGGGATTAGTGGGAGAGATAAAAGCATAGGTATCGGTGTTGTCGGCAAAGGGATCTTGCGAAATCAAGGGCGCTTCACGGTGACTAGAAGCGTCGGCATTACCGGGATTGACAACCAGTGAAGCAGTTGTCAGCAGTAGTGGTGTCAACAACATGCTCAGCAAGAGGCACATGCGTTGCACTAAGTGTTTGGTGCACTTATGTTTCATTCGGGTCTCCTTATTACACATAGCGGTTGGACTATTTGCTGGTGGGAGAATGCGGTCAATTATCCACATTCCCCACTAGCCAATCATTAATTCTTCATAATCCAAGGAAGCAGGATATTGAGGAATGGATTGGTGTGCCAATGCGATTGGCCAGATTGTGCCATACCAAGGTAGGGGAAGACTGTGGGGGCATCAGTGACTTCGTCATTCTTGTAATAGGGCACGTCATTGTAATCAATGCCATCATCGAGTACAGCAAGAAAAGCGTTGTTGAAGGTGAAGCTAGCATCACGGTCATCTAACAATTCGTAGACTGCGCCAGCAACCGCGGCAAGCTCGATCTCAACGACATCATCTGTCAAGCGGCGGCCATTGGGGAAGCCACACAGATCGCCACCCAGGACGCCCAGCCGATGCGGCGTCGCGGGGCAGACACCCAACGTGTGAATCGCCGTATTGATCCGCAACATTTCCGCTGGTATCACATTTTGTGGTTGGGTGAAGTAGGTGCCCGATGGAATGGTCGTTGCCCCGATGGTCAGGTCTTTGGGCAGGCGAATCCCCGTCAGGAAGATATCAAAAATGTCACCACGGCCAGAGCGAGGCGTGCCTACCGTAAATTCGGTATGACACTTCAGGGCCGGATCTGCCGATGTGGGATCAATGGCATTGGGAATGGGCACGCCATAGAGGGTACAAAGCAGGGTGCCAATCTCGGGGTCTTCCACACTCTTCTGCAAGATCGGGCCAAAGGTCGGATGTGTGTAGACGCCTAAATCTTGTTCAGGTTTTAAACTATTAAAAGCATCTTTCAATGCCAACGGGATCACGAGTTCGTTGACCAGTGGCATACCCAAGCGTGATACCTGGACATAATCGGTCGAGTTGCTGATCGTATTCAGCGGTTGAATCACACGGGTGGTGGAGCGGCGTGTGCCAGACCAAACGCCCAATACGGGATCGCTGCCAGCTTTGAGCCGGGCAATCGGGGCTTCCACGACAAAGCTGTGGACGTTGTAGGCCGAAACAGAATCTACAGGAATATTGGTGCCCGTGGTATAGCCAACCGGCGGGGCTTGGCCGCGCAGGGTCAACAGATCAAAGACTTGCAGATCTACCCAGAAGGGATCGTCGGTCTGACCGCCGAAGATTTTCATCGTGCCCTGCGGCGTGCTAAAGGTGTAGATTGCAGCATCGACCAGGCTCTCATAATTTGGGGTCGATTTCTCGCCAATGTTGACGGGCGCAGTTGACTTGTTGGCAACCAGCACCGTTGAACCCCCGGCTTCCGTGGTTTCGGTCACGGTGATGAATTGCTGACGATTCCAATCGGGATCAGCGAGGCTGGTAATCTGGTTCACATTGTAGAGAAAGGTATTCAGATTTTTGACGACCACTTTGCTCGACAAGGTATAGGTGATATCGGCCACAGCGTCACCGTCATTATCGACATAGAGATCATAGAGTGCGCTGTCATCCCACTCGAAGTAGTTGGGGCCGCCTTCGGGTCCTTGAAAAGGAATCCAACTGCCCACGAGCACGACATTGTTCTGATTTTCGGGCGAGATAAACGCATAGGTGTCGGTGTTATCGGCGAACGCGTCTTTGGAAATCAAAGGGGCTTCGCGATGGCTAGAGGCATTGGCCTGTGATTGGTAGACAACCAAGGTGGCAGCTACGAGCAGAACAGGCGCTAAGAGCATACAGCTCAGCAAGCCAATTCGGCGTAGATGGTACCGTGTACGAGAGTTCATACTAGATGGTCCTTTCAAGTTCAGTGAAACGGTGAGTGTATGATAGGTCGCTTGGCAAATTCAACAATTGATTCGTCTTTTGTCACTCCTTTCTGTAGTGAATGTTCGCTAGCTAAAGGTAAAAACCCCGATAGTCATGAGGGCTTGCAGGGTAATACCTACGCCGACAACCGTGATAAAAAGCGCACTGGCAATAGGGACAAAGCGGAAAAGTGCTCCGCCTTCGGGAATGCGTTGAAAGAACTTGCTGGCATAGACCAAGACAATGCCGATGGCGGTTAATACACTGGCCAACCCAAAGCTGAACATGACGATCAGCGCCAGACCAAAGCCCACTCGTTGTAAACTAATGGCGCCCAACATGAGTACCAAGGCCGACGGACAAGGCAAGAGGCCACCGGAAATGCCTAAAGCAAGCAGACCGCGCCAGGTTACCGGGGTACCGTCGCTGCCGAGTGGTAGATGGCTATGGCTATGCCCATCGCCATGACTATGGATGTGGCCGTCGGCATGGTCGTGATCATGCGCGTGGCTGTGCGCTGCATTACCACTGCCCAGGAATTTTTGCAAGCGCTCCTTGATCATAACTGCGCCAATGACGACAACCAGGACGCCAGAGGCCATGCCAAGCCAGGGGAAAAGCTTTTCAGGCAAGATGAATTGCGCGGCAAAGAGCGTGATAAAGCCCAGGGCAAAAACACCGGCGGTATGCGTAATCGTGGTGGTAAGGCCCAGAAAGAGCGCATGAGGGACCGTACCGCGCGAGCCAACCAAATAGGCACCGACAATGGTTTTGCCATGCCCCGGCGAGAAAGCATGGGCCGCCCCCCAACCAAAGGCCGCCAACAAGGCGAGAAAAATCGCCATCGGGCTTAGTTCGCTGAGATTAATCAACTCGGCAAAGGGATCGGCCGGCCGGCCAGCGGTAATTGCACTGTTTTCTACAGCAGTACCAGTCGTCGCCGAATTCGTATTGTTGCCGAGGGCAAGGGGTGTAAAACGAAAAGTAGCTTCCTTGATCGCCAGTGGTGATTGCAGCAGATCCTCTGGGTAGACGCGCAGTTCCTGGCTCACATCGGTGGCCGCGACCGATGATGCTTCGAGCGTTGCGCTCGCCGTGCCTTGTACCACAATCTCCTGCCAGCCCAGCCGATCGGCGTAACTTTCATCGCGATAGTCGACCTGCCAGAGCACCCCTTGCTGGGTAATGGACGTTGTCCAGTGGGTCGTAAAGCGTAGCGTTGGCAAGCCAGCCTGGCCTTCGGGGAAAGTCAGCGCATACGTTTGCAGTTGCCACGGCTGCACCTGTCCGTTGAGGCGCAAGACCAGTTGTTGCTGCAAAGTGGCCAGTAATTGATCAGCGTAGGCTTGCTGCTCAGCCGCGTCAATCGTGCTATCGCCATTTTGGTCGATCAGGGTACGTTCCTGATGGGCCGGAATTTCTGCCATATCGACAATATAGAACAATTGAAGCTGGTTGCCGGCCACTTCCAGGCGGCTGTAGCGGTTCACCGTAAAATTGCCCAATGGATGCGCCAACGCCACCGTCGGCAGCAGCAGCATAACGACTAAACTGAGCGAAAATAGGAAACCGATGCGCTTTGTCCAAGACGCCAGCAACGGGCGCGCAGATACTGGGATGAGTCTATTTGCCAACATGGCTTTCCTCAACTTTATGACAGGATTAATTTTGGATACGAATCACATATTTGGCGCTGTGACTGGCGAAGACGACAAAGACATTCAATACTTTACAGAATTTACTTTTTGAAGTTGTCTACCTGGATACAGATGTTAGGTACATATCCAAGTATAACTCGATCTATGCCCTGCATGTTCATCATTCATAATACAATTATCTAGCGATCTGGCAATGGTTTCCAGCCCAAAAGCTGTTCACTTTTTGTTCGATTTACAAATCACACTGCTATTGACGTATTGATTGCGTGGCTGGATCATGCCAAGTTGCGCAAGTTCATGCACAATTGGATTTGCAGACTGCTGGAAGAGAAAAGAAGGATATGGGAAAAGGAAAGCGTGGTTTGGGAAAACAAAAGCGACAGTA
Source organism: Caldilineaceae bacterium (assembly GCA_034437715.1). Classification (GTDB taxonomy): domain Bacteria; phylum Chloroflexota; class Anaerolineae; order Caldilineales; family Caldilineaceae; genus JAHBVH01. Next base: position 19,813 of record DAOTTR010000298.1, on the reverse strand, counting down.
GTGAACCTGTCGCGCTGGGTGAAATCAATCGATACTAATCCCAAAGGAAAGCGAATTACGTTTTATAAGGACATTTCCATGGCCAACAGCCGAACAAATTTGTCACCCACTTTGATGCGATTCGCTTCACCGGTTAGCCGGAAGCCAACGCTTTCAAAAAATTTCAGTGCAGTTGGATTGAATTGCTCAACTGTAACCCTTGCTTTCTGCATCTGTGCCTGTGCTGTCAACCAAGGTTGTAAAAGTGTCCAGGCTTGACGCGCAATACCCCGCCGCTGGTAGGGTTCGGCCACCATGATCATGCCCATCGAGACGATCTGTTCATCTGGCCAATGCAGGCGAAAATCGAGCAGGCCAATCAATTCACCAGGCGCGGCTTGGCTGGCAATCATAGACTCGGCAATTGTTTGTTCAGCGTCAGCCGGGCGTTGCACAATCCCCAGCAAGGTGCGACCAGGCATGGTGACCGCGGTGCGCAGATCATGTTCGGCTTGGCCGGCGGGCACCGCCGGAAAGTTGTACATTGCCCAATAGCCAGGTGTTGCCCAGTAGACTTGTTGCAGCGCGTCAATATGCCACTCGGCGGAAAGCGGAACAAGCGAAATGGTGGGTGGTAGATTCATAGCGCTTGGATCGCGTTGTGGAGTTGGGTGATGGTGCTTTTGATCAACCGCAGCTCGGCATCGAGTTTTTCCAGTTTCTCGCGCTCTACCCGCACAAAACGGGTATAGGGCGCAATCGCATCGCGCATCCGTTGCAGGCTGCCCGTGACTTCATTTTCAAATTGGTGGGTGAGCGCTGTGTCTAATTGTTCACGCAGCAGATTCACCTTTTCGCGCATCTCTGCCTTGACTTTGCCGCGCCGATAGGGCAACACATAGAGCCCCAAAGCGGCCACCACACTGGCCCCCAGTACACCCGTAATATCCAGCCAGACGCCATTCAAAAGCGCAACCAATACTGCGCCGAGCCCCAAGGCTCCCACCTCGACCGCCGCCGTTTGAAAAATCGCCATCTGCACTTCTTGGGCCAGCTTCAGGGAATCGCTTTCATGGTCATAGCTATCCACCACTTGCTGGGCATTGCGCCCAACACTGATCAGCAGATTTTGGCGGTTGATTTCAAAATCACTATCCACGTTGCCCACAATGCGATCAGCATGTTGGGTCGCGCGGCGGCTGATGTAATCCATGACCGAACGCCACTGGCGATAATCCTTGTCCACCACCCAGTCGATCAGATCGCTGACGTGGCGCTCGATCTGGCGGCTGGTGTCGGCCACCACTTCGCGCTCGAATTCACCACGGACTTTTTCGCTGTTGATCAGATCCAGAATGCGTGTAATGCGCAATGTGTCCTCAAAAAAGCGATCACCGCGCTCGGCCATGGCATAGAGCACATTGTCCACCCGACTGCGCTGGTAGACGAAATCGCGGCGCATGTCTTCGACATAGGCGGTCAACTGTTCTTCGATCGTATCCAGTGTCTCAAAATCACCTTTGAGAATGATCTGCCGCGCATTGATCACCTGATCATATTTCTCAATCACTTTGGTGGCAACCCCCAATGGGTTTTCTAACTTTAGCCGCAAGCGCGCTCGGTCATCCAACTGTTCCAGAATAAAGCGTTCTAGCGTGGCAAACTGGCTCGCATCCCACAGGTCGCCCTGGAGTTGAGCGTTATTGCGCTCTTTTGCCTGGGTTTTTGCCTGGATCGCCTGGCGCGCGCTGACGGTAAAAATCTGGGGATCGGCACCTAACAGGGCACGGCCATTTTCGCGTACAAAATCTACAATTTTCACACGATCGGCGGGGTCCTCAATCAGATCGATTTTGTTGATAATCACGACGATCTTTTTGCTCCACTGGCGAATGCGCTCGAGCAAGGTGCGCTCGCTTTCGCTAAAGGGGCGATCAGCACTGGTGACAAAGAGCACAAGATCGCTGCGCGGGACAAATTCCTCGGTGATCTCTTGGTGGCGTTGCACAACGGCATTGGTGCCTGGGGTATCAACCACATTGATATCGCGCAGCCATTCAACGGGCAGATGCACAAGCAAAATATCCTCAGCCGTCGTTTCTTGTTGAAAGCGCTCGCCATAGCGCAGAATATGGATATGGCTGGTGGTGGGGGTTACGCCTTCGGTCAGCAACTTTTCGCCCAGCAGGGCATTGAGAAAGGCAGTTTTGCCCGCATTAAATTCACCGACCACCACCAGCAGGAAAAGTTCCTCCATCTGGCGTGAGCTCGCTTTGAGCAACTTCAGATCAGCTTCGGCCCCACCCAATCGTGCGATGAGAATCCGCAATTCTTCTAGCAAGGAACGCTCGCGCTGTAAGAGCTTGTCTTCTTCGTGAGTTAATAATCGCTGCAAGCTAGACCTCTTGTGTTTCTCATGAAATGTACGCTTCTCTGCTGCCAGGATTGACGGATAGGTAGATTGTCTATTACGTACATGCTAGTAGATCCCGGCGTAAATAAGGTACCCTATTTTTACCATGATGTACACGAGTAACGTGCCTGATTAACTGCCGTGGTATCTACGCCCAACTGTACTAGGAAAAAGTTGCGACCACGCAATGCAGTATAGCATACCTTGTCACACTACATCTTGCCGTAAGGTGCATCTCGTATTCAGACCAGCTTGGACGCAAAAAAAATGAGCAAATTGAACTGGGAGACTGATTGTCACGTTACTTCAGTTTTGGGAACGTGTGCTGGGGGCGCGCGACGACCACCCGGTTTGACAAACTGCACCCCGCGCGTCCCCGGCACAGGTTGCGCGCGTGCTAAAATTTACCGTAAATTGAAATGCACCGGGTCGATTACAGTGGACTAGACAAAAGCTGAAAAATCGATCATAATAGAAAACATCTAAGTTAGTGTATATTGTACAGTAACTTTCCCGACTTGACCGGTTTGCAAACTGGTCAAGTCAGGAAAATATTATAAGGAGAACCGCATGAGTTTACAATTTGTTGCAGGGGAGCAGGTAGAAATTCCAGAAATTTCTTTCAAAGCAACCGTCGAGCTACCGGCGCAAGCGAGCGCGGTGATTGTGGTGGACATGCAGAATGACTTTGTCAAGCCCAATGGCACCTTGGTGGTGCCAACTGCTAGCGAAACCGTAGGTGAGATTCAGGCATTGTTGACAATGGCACGCGCCAATGGCGTACCGATTGCCTATACCCAAGATACGCACTACGAAAGCGATCTGGAATGGAAGATCTGGCCGGAACATTGTCGCGCGGGCACGTGGGGTTGGCAGATCATTGATGAGCTCGCACCCCAAGCGGGCGATCTAGTCTGCCAAAAAAGTCGCTACGATGGCTTCTATGACACATCTTTGGATCACTATCTAACACGGGTGTGGCAGGTGAAACATTTGGTGATTGTAGGAACAGTGGCCAGCATCTGTGTCCTACACACGGCTGCTTCGGCGGGGTTGCGCTGGTTTCATGTGGTTGTGCCCGCCGATGGCATTTCTGCGCTCACGGATTTCGATCTGGCTTTGACGCTGCGCCAAGTTTCGTGGCTCTATGTGGGCGATGTTGTACACAAGCAGGCCGATATTCGTTTTGTAGGAGGAGGCAGTGGGTCCGTGGAAAGAACGTAGTTGTGCATAGAATCTTCCAGGAAGGGGCATGACGTTTCGCCAAAGCAAGCTTGTTGCTGCCCCTTCCTGGAAGATGGCATAGGTTATTCTTGGGTCATCGCTGGCTGCAACAAGCCGTAGTTGCCATCATGGCGGCGATAGATAACATTGACCGAATTCACTTCATGGTTAAAGAAGACAAAGAAGTCGTGGCCCAAAAGTTCCATTTGCTCCAATGCTTCCTCCTCACTCATGGGTTCTAGCACAAATTGTTTGCGGCGAATGATATTACCATCAAACGCTTCTTGTGGCTCGCCATCCTCTGTGACGATCACCGCCGCATCGGTCATTTCGGCTTCCATGCTGGCTGCCGCCGAAGCGCGCCGGCGGCTCTGAAAGCGGCGTCCTTTGAAGCGCCGCACTTGTTTGGACATTTTATCCACCGTGGCGTCAATCGAAGCAAAAATATCGCTCGTTGACTCTTCGGCGCGCAGGAGTTGACCATTGGCCCACACCGTCAGTTGGGCAGTGTAGCGATCATCCGCAGCACGTGTTTCGCTTTGCGTTAGTTCGGCGCGAATCTCTTGCATCTGCGGTAAATAGCGTTCAAGGCGATTGACCTTTTTCTCTACATACTCACGAATCCAATCGGTCACTTCGAGTTGTCGTCCATGAACAGTAAGCTGCATGATCTGTCTCCTTATATATTTTGCTCTGTTTTGGCGGCGGCAATTTTAGAAACGAAATTGTCCGTGCCAAGACAACGGCAGGATAAACTGTTCAAAAAGAAATGACATAAATTACTTTGGACAGGCCAACGCAAGCCCGTAAACACATGCGGCCCCAGCATCTATCGCAGCTTGGGCACAAGCTTGCATGGTCGCACCAGTGGTATGCACATCATCAATGAGCAAAATGCGTTTCCCGTAGACGGCATGGGTAGCGACAAAAGCATCTTGTACATTCTGTTGGCGTTCGGCAGCGGTTAGTCCCACTTGGGACTGGGTGGAGCGTTGCCGGACAAGCCAAGCTGAACGTAATGGTAATTGTACACTACGGCAAAAGGCACTGGCAAGTAACTCTGCTTGATTATAACCCCGTGTCTGACGCCGTTCTGTATGCAGCGGCACAGGTATAACCCCATCGATGATCGGCAAAACCCTTTGCCAAGAGAAAGCAGGTTGAACGAGGGCAATTAAATAACGGGCCAACGGTTCGGCAAGTTCCGGGCAATTTTCATATTTGAGAGCATGAATGGCTTCGCGCAGCGGCGAGGTATGCAGGGCGGCAATACGGGTGAAGGTGAGCGCTGGGGATGGCTGTTGTTGGCATTGCCGACACTTGGCAATATGGCTTGCCTGCGGACGCCCACAGCATTGACATATCAGCGGGCCCACCGGCTGCACCAGTTGCGCGCAAGCCGCACATAGATGCGCGCCATAAGCACCACAGGCGACACACTGCGGCGGAAATAAGAGATCAGTCAAGGCGGTCTGTAACCGCCTGATGCGATGCAGCAGAAACGCGCGCCTTTGGATCATCGATGGGTACCTGTCACGCCGTGGTCTTTGCACATTGGGTTGCGAATCGACAAACCATGTAAAAGTGGCACGAATGCAGGCTGCTTTACACGCGTGTGATTGTGCCACTTTTATGGGTGATCTGCATAAGATGTGTAAAGCATAGCACGAAATCCAGACCCGATACGATAGCTTTATGACAGGGCTTGACTACGCGTTTAGTGCAGGAAGAAAGCCATTTCTGGCAAATGTGGGGCACTTCGTTTGGGGCATTTCGGGAAAATAGGCCAAAGCTATTGGGGAAGCATAGGTGAGAGTGTAGAGGATAGATGTTGCAGGGTAGCGTATCACGTTGTCGCGCAACATCTACCCCGCAATCGCGTGCAGCATGAATTATGTCGCGGGAAACCAACCCAGCAGCAGATCATTGATAAATGTGCGTAAATCATCGCCCAAGATCAGCAAAATGGAGAGCAATACAATCGCCACCAAGATGATCATGAGCGCATATTCGATAAAACTTTGCCCGCCACGATTAGAAGGTGAACGTGCCATCAGTCTATTCCTTTACTAGTACAGTTGGGCGTAGATACCACGGCAGTTAATCAGGCACGTTACTCGTGTACATCATGGTAAAAATAGGGTACCTTATTTACGCCGGGATCTACTAGGACAGTTGAGCGTAGATATCACGACCGTAAATCAGGCACGTTTACTCGTGTACATCATGGTAAAAATGGGGTACCTGATCTACGCCGGGATCTACTAGCCAGTCTGTCATACGGTCAACCCACCCTATAGTTTACTCATTCTGGGCATCCTGGCAAATTTACCGACTTTACACGTTTGCGAGCAGGACACACGCAGGAGCGGTGGGTTAAGCAGGCATATTGCTATCGTCAATCCGTACCCAGCCGCGCCGCAATGCCAGCACAGCCGCTTGGGTGCGATCCTCAACCCCCAATTTGCGCAACACACTGCTCATATGGTTTTTCACAGTCTGGCGACTGATACTCAAGATGGCTGCAATTTCTTTATTACTGGCCCCTTTGGTTGTCAAAGCCAAGACCTCCATTTCGCGCGGACTTAATGGCGCAAACGGTTCCGATGTAATGTCTGGCGCAACCGTCAGCTTTTCCATCTCATTCAAGAGCCAACGGTGCGCTTCCGCCTTGGTAAAGACCTTGTCTTGAATTAAATAATGCCCTTGTGTGACAGCCCGAATCGCGGGGATCAGTTCGCTGGGTTGCACTTCTTTGGGGTAATAGGCAGAAGCACCGGCCCGCAACGCATGTAGCATCTGTTCGTCATCATTATACGCGGTTAGGATAATAATCGCGGTTTCATCTACCGCATAGGTTTGCTTAATTTCATGGGTTGCCTGTAATCCATTTTTCCCGCGCAAATTAATATCCATCAGGATCACATCGGGCACAAGCTCTACCGTAAGCCGAACCGCATCTTCGCCGGTGGTCGCTTCTGCCACAATCTTCAGATCGGGTTCCTCTTCGAGCACGCGTCGCAATCCTTGGATTAGCAACGGATGATCTTCGACCACCATTACACGAATCATTGACGACAGCTACCCTTGTCTACTCTGCTACTTAATTTGCAACGTATCATCATTACTTGCTGGCAAACGCAATCAGGTGCCGAAAGAGTTGTTGACCCAACACGAGCAGCGGAAAATTGAGCCCAACAGCATCGCGTCGATTGAGTAGATATAGGATTGGCACCTGTGGACTCTTCGTTTTGGCAGATCAAACCTTACGCCCACTAGCGATTAGCAATTATCCTTACCAGAGAGCTTACATACTATTACTATACTGTTACCCTACTGTGGATAAGGTATTTACCAGAGTATAGCATTGATTCGTAGCCACTCCAACTATCCTAAGCTGGATTCCGCGATTTACAATTAGTGGTTTTGCCGATTGAAAACAACATAGCCTTACAACATGTGCCAACCACCACGGTTTTGGGTGATGTACAGGGAATGCTATAATCGAAAGACGGGAAACATGGCTGAATCAACTTGATCAGGTTTACGCGTTCGCAATACCAGAGAAAAAGGGGTGAGTAATGGCCAATGTCGCAAAATTGTATGAGTTACAAAAGATTGACACCACTGCCGCGAAAGTTCGGCGTCGTCTAGGCCAACTGAAATCATTGCTCACAGAAAGCGCTGATCTCAAGGCCGCGCGCGCGCGCGCCGAATCACTTGACCAAGAGCAGCAACAATGGAAAAGCAAACAGAAGACGGCTGAACTTGAAATGCATTCGCTGACAGGTCGCATCAAAGAAAGCGAAAATCGTCTCATGGGCGGTCAAGTACGCAATCCCAAAGAGTTGGAGGCGCTGCAATCGAGCATCGAAGCATTACGGCGCCAGCATGGCCTGGTAGAGAATCTGTCGGTAGAAGCCTTGCTACAAGCCGAAGAATTGGTCGGACAAGTCGCAACGGCACGCGCCCATCTTCAGACCCTCCAAGAATCCTGGTCTACTAGCCAGACCGAGTTGACGGAAGAGGAAGCAAAGTTGAAACGTGGCTATCTCTACCTCAAAAAACAGCGCGAAACATTGACCGAAAGTCTCGACAAAGCGTTGTTGCAACAATATGAGGATATGCGTGAACGCAAAGCGGGCGTCGCTGTTGCGAGCATTGAGAACGAAGTTTGTAGCGCGTGTAATGTCAAAATCCCCTCAGGTGTTTTGAGCACCTTGCGCAGCCAATCCGAACGGCTGGTGACCTGTACGAGCTGTGGCCGTATCTTATACGCCCGGTAAGTTTCCTGGATCACCGGGAAATAGTTCGGGATTTCGGCAACAGGGTCATCAGTTTTTTGCCGCGCAATGCTATCAAGTTGTGCGTTGAGTTTGGCATAGGGCAAAATCTGCGTATTTGCTGATCAATGGAATTGGACATTACGCCAAATCTCGCAGAAGATGCCATCCGGATAGACTGCCCGATTGATATGAAAACAGCACAAAAGGAGTAGTACACATCCTATTCCTACCTAAACAGCGCGCCGCAAGCCGTATGTCGGTAGGATTAACGTTGACCATACCCACCGGCAATAGTACAATGGCCCGCATCTCATCCAATCTACCCTATTTGGAGCGTTGATGCATATCCCACGACATCTTCCAGCAATCTTCTTTTTTCTAGCACCCTTTTGTCTATTATTTTCTATGCTGCTGTGGCCGACCACAGGGCCATTGGCAACCGCGCCACTGTTGGCGCAAAATCGCCCAACCTATATCCCCATCTCTCAAATTCAAGGGCAAGAACTCATTTCGCCCTATTATCAAAAGTGGGTCGATACCTATGGCATTGTCACCGGCGTGCTGCAAGACGGCTTTTACTTGCAAGATCCCCAGGGCGACGGTGATGCCGCCACCAGTGACGGCATCTTTGTCTACACCTATAATAAAGCACCGACGGTGACACTGGGCCAATGTGTCGAATTGACGCGCGCCTATGTCGATGAGTTCTACGAAAAGACCGAATTATCCCGCTTCAAAAGCGTCCGTCCCGTCAATCTCTGCGCGGCGGCGACGGTGACACCAGTTGCCATTCCGCTGGCACGGCTGGGCAAAACGCCAGCGACTAACTTTGAACAAGTCGAAGGGATGGTCGTCGAAGTCACCAATCTACGAGGCATGGTGCAAGGCTCCACCAAACACTTTGCCACAGGTGAAGTCGAGCTGGCCTTAATCCCGATGGGATTGCAGCATTACATCACTGGCAAGCGCGTCTTTCAAGCAGATGAACCGGCCATGAACGCGCTCATGTATCTCACCAATCTACTCGGTGCAACCCTGCCCGAAGCCGCCTGGGGCGCAACCGTACAAGTCGGTGCGCCACAACCGATGCACAACAACGAAGGCATCACCGAAACCTTACGCGCCACTGCGATTATCGACTACAATTTTGGCAAATATCAATTGCATCTTTTCCCCGACACACCGGTTACGATGCTGCCGAATACGTTGCTGCCAGAAAAAGGGAGTGCTGCCAACCCAGATGACTTTACCCTCTGCAACTTTAATGTGTATGGCTTGGGGCGCGGTAGCGCACAATTTCCCGACGCCGCCCACTATGACCAGCAATTGGGCAAACGCACACGCACCATTGCCGAAACACTCCAGGGCTGCACCGTGATTGGTCTGCAAGAAACGGGCACGCTCGCAGATGCCGAAAACCTAGCCGATCTGCTGCGCGACGCCTACAACCTCGACTATATTGCCACTGCCATCGCCGGCCCTGGCACCCAAAACAGCGAATTCCCGTTGACGAACAGCCTGCTCACGCGCTCACGCCGCGTGCAAGTGCAGGCATCGGCCATTCCTCAGGGCTGTTCCCGCCAAAACTACGAAGTGCCCATTATACCCGGTGATTGTCCCGCTGGCGAATATGCCCTCTTTGATCGCCCGCCCCTGGTTGTCGATCTGCTCATCACAGGCACTTGGGGGCTGCCCATGCCGCTGACGGTGATTGTTAACCACTGGAAGAGTAAGGCGGGCAATGAAGCGATCAATGCTGTGCGCCGCACCGCTCAGGCGCGCCATGTGGCGATGCTGGTGCAGCAAAAAATTGATGCCGATCCCCAGGCAAATGTCATCGTCTTCGGCGATCTCAATGATTACTACGAAAGTATCCCCATCGAAACACTGCGCACGGGAGTTACGCTGCCGTTGCTCCACCTCTATAGCTATTTGCCACCACTGGATCGCTACACCTATGTCTTTAATGGCGGCAGTCAGGTGCTAGATCATATTTTGGTGACGCCGAATCTCGCCCCCATGATAGCCAGCGTTGACACCATTCATAGCAACGCCGATTTTGCCGCCGCCGATCAAAACCAATTACGCTACTTGCAACGCTCCAGCGACCATGATCCAGTCCAGGTGCGCCTGCGCCCGGAAGGTGCCGCCATCCTTGGCGGTTCTTTGCGTTATCCACACATCCATGTACAATTGCTGAACGAAACTAGCGATGTTGTGGGCACAACCACCACGGATGATCAGGGCGATTTTCGGCTGTGGAATCTTCGACCCGGCGCGTACGCAGTAGCGTTTACGCCGCCACCAGGGGTGACCATTGCAACACAGCCAATGCGCATACAATTATCCGCAGGCTATCAGACGCTGCCCGACATTGCAGTGACTCATCGCACGGTCAAATTTGGTATTGCACTGGCGCTAACAGCAGCGGAGCTCACCCCTGCAAAATAGCGTCGCTGAACGGCAAGGACAAGGCAGCATGAAACATGTATATTTAAGTTGGCACGATACAGAAGAACTCATTAGCCAGTTGATTTTCAAACTGCGCACCCCCTATGACGCGATTCTGATGATCACGCGCGGTGGCATTATCCCTGGTGGCATGATCGCAGAAGCGTTACAGATGCACAATGTACTCACCGCGGCGGTACTCTTTTCTACCGCCGAGAATGGTCCGGCCCAACGCTTAAGCTGGCCCAAGTTTGTCCAGTTTCCCGCCGACAATCTCATTGAAGGACGTAAAATTCTGATTGTCGACAATTTATGGAATCAGGGGCGCACGATTATGGCGGCCAAGGGGCGGATCGAAAGCATTGGCGGCTATCCAGAAATCGCGGTTCTGCATTGGAAACCCCAAAATAGCCATTACCCAGATCAAGAGCCCACCTATTATATTGAAACGACCGAAGATTTTATTCACTATCCATGGCAACGGATCGATGATTCTGATTATCGGGTGCTCGCCAATCCAATTTTGCCATCCATGTCCTGACGCTGGTATCACGGCCTGTTTACGCAGCTCGAATACGAAAGTGGTTCTGCATGACCGAAGCCAACATCATCACCCTGAACTCGCCAGCCAGCGTACGCATGGGCGAAATCATACGCATGTTGCCCATCGCCTACCCAGATGTCGAGTGCGCCTTGGATCATCGCAACGCGTTTGAATTGCTGGTCGCCACCATTCTCTCTGCCCAGTGTACGGACAAACGCGTCAATCTGGTAACGCCCGCGCTTTTTGCGCGGTTTCCCACGCCCCATGCCATGGCAGAGGCCGACATCCTCGAAATCGAGGCGTTGATTCGTTCGACCGGCTTCTATCACAACAAGGCCAAAAACATTCAAGGTGCCGCGCAACGCCTTGTCACCGCCTATGATGGCGTGGTGCCCGCCACCATGGACGAATTGCTGACGCTGGCTGGCGTGGCGCGCAAAACGGCCAATGTTGTGCTGGGCGTTTTCTACAAGATCGCTGTGGGCGTGGTGGTCGATACCCATGTCAAACGGCTCTCCAACCGGCTGGGCTTAACCACCCAAAGCACGCCCGAAAAAATCGAAATCGACTTGCAGACGCTTGCGCCACAAGACGAGTGGATTAACCTATCCCATTTACTAATCTTTCACGGGCGGCAGGTGTGCGACGCCAAGAAACCGCTTTGCACCCTCTGTTGTTTGAACCATCTGTGCCCATCATCTACTGTATAACCTAAGACTATCCAACAAAGGTATTATGCGACCGATATTCCTCCTACTCGCGTTCCTTATGCACAGCCAGATCCTGGTTGTCACAGCCTGTCGCTCATCGTCGTTATCATCATCGCCAACGGCAGCAACACCGCCACCGTTGACCCAAATCGTTGGCGTAACGGCAATTCCGCCAACCGCAACCAGCACTGCGACGATGATACCGCCAGCCACACCAACCGTCGCATTACCGGCCACTGCCATAGAAACGACAGCAACCCTGAACCTAGCACCTTTCACGCTCACCTTGCCGGAACCGTGGTCGGCACTGCGGCCCCGTGCCGATGAGTGGCAGCGCCAAGTTCAAACCCTAGCTGCGATCCAACCAGCGCTAGCACAAGCGGCAGAGGCCCTCTTGGCTATGCAACCGGCAACGACAACCGTTGTCCTCGCCTGGCCGGGCACAACCCAGCCAGCCATCACGCTCGTGGCCGCCGTCACCCCGGCGGAGGATGTAAGCTTACAGACCTACGTCGCAACTGCCGCGGCTGAACTACAACAGCCAGCCATCACAGGCGCGAAGGTCACAATGCACAGTGCCAGCATTCGCTATGATCTGCATCCCGAGCAGTTGCCACTGGCCATTCTGCACTACACAATGCCGGCCAGCGATAGTGCAACTGCGCCGATCATCACCGGCTATCAAGCCATGACGATTGACAAGACGGCAGCACACATGATTCTGCTCACCTTTACCATTCATGACGCACAACCCGCAGCAGCCCTGGCGGTTATCGAATCGATTGTCGCCACGTTGCAGGAAAAGTAAGGGACAAACCATGTAAAAGTTGCCCATAGGTGTTCGCCTGCGCTGCTACTTATTTGTGCAACTTTTACGGGTTTTATTGATAAGGATATTTACTTATGCCAGCACCCGTTCCAGCCGGGTATACACGCGGGGCCATCGTTGTCATCGGGACCACGACCACGCCAGAACGCCAACAACCGCTCCTCCAACGCTTCTGGAACGAAGCAGGTGGCTACGGTGCGCGTATGCTCATTTGTGCAACCCCCGGCACAGAGACGCAGAGCCAAGCCTACTGCACGCTACTCCAAACGATGGAAGCGGAGCGCGTGGAGCAGATTCAGATCCATGACCGCAGTGCAACCAACAACGCCGATTACCACGCCGCCATCGATCAGGCGACTGGGATTCTCCTGTTAGCCACCACCCCGGCCCATGTGGCTGCGCTGATCGGTGGCACCCAACTCGCCACCACCATTCGGCGCGCCAATGCCCGTGGCAAAACCGTGGCGGGGACGGGTGACAGCGCAGCGATTCTCTGCCAGCATATTCTGCAGACCGACAACGATCATAGCGCGGCAAATCCACTGCTGCACCGTGACCGCATACAATTTGCGCCAGGGCTGGGCATTGTCAACCGACTGTTGCTGGCAATTGAGCCACAAACGCAACCAGCGATTCAGCACCAGTTGGCGGCCCTGCTCACGGCCGTCGCGCATAATCCATTTCTGATAGGGGTTGAGATTGAACCAGACACCGGCATTGTGATCTATGCCGATACAACGGTCGAGGTTTTTGGGGCCAACAACGTGGTCATTGTAGACGGCCACACCATCAGCTACACCGATGTCGCGGAAACCAAGCGCCATAGCCCGATTAGTGTGCATGGGGTGCAACTGCATGTGCTAAAACATGGGCAAACCTTTAACTTTGACAGCCATCAGGCACGGCCACAAACCGTCAGCGATATTCCTATTGAAGGTGCGCCTAATCGATAGTCAGTTGGCGATCTTCTTTGAAAGCCAACGAACCAAATCGATTGATAGCTTGTGGGTGGCCCACCGACGCCTACCACTCTTCGATCGACTCCTCTTTCTCCCCCACCACTTTAAAGTGACGCTCGGCGGGCATCGATGGGCCAGGAAGCATCATCCGGTTCATCTGGGGTTGCTCATGCTGCCCTTGCATCTGTGGATAGCCATGCCCGGCCAGTACAATTACCGGGGGCTGCTGCATCGGCATGGCGTAGCCCTGTGGCAACATTTCGGGGGAACGGCGCCCAGGTGGATACGCGTCTTCTTGTGTACGATCACTTTGTCGCCGCGAGGATGCCAATACCAATAACGCCACAGGCACGCCGGCGAGGACACCCAAAAAGACGCCAAGCGCCATACCAAGTGCATCGGCACTCAATCGTTCACTGACCCGCCAAGTACCAACCGCGACGAATACCAACAGGAAAAGAAAAAATAGCCGCTTCATTATACCTCCTATGATGATTTTTTCTAGCTATGGATAGATTTTTCGTTACTGGGTAAAATTTATACATTCGGACACGGTTGTAGGTCACGTTTGTAACGTGACATGCTTGGTCAATGAAGCACGTGCAGTTTATAACCGGACAAGCGTCGTTGAGCGTAACGATTACGACAACGTTAAATTCGTGTTGAATTCATTCAGCGCAGCAGATGATGAAATTTAACGTTGTCGTACGATTCACCCCTCCCACACCCAGAGGGCGCGCTCCCCTGGTAAGTAAACCTTTACCCACAAGTTGGCCGTAGGCAAGGCGTGCCGGGGACGGCCCAGCGGCTTGATGCCACTACCCTATGTTTTTGGGCCGTCCCTGGCACGCTCCCCCTGCTACCTGGGAGAGGGGGTAGCCTGAATTGTTACGGTTGAGCAAGACTTTTCTCGCGCGGTGTTGCGGATTTTGGGCTGCCTGTCACTTTGCAAACGTGACCCATGCTGAATCCATCAAAATTTTGCTTACATCGTACTAGTAGATCCCGGCGTAAATAAGGTACCCTATTTTTACCATGCTGTACACGAGTAACGTGCCTGATTAACTGCCGTGGTATCTACGCCCAACTGTACTAGCGTAAGCTGAAGCGATTATACCTGAGGACGCATCGTCAGTCGGCTCAATAAGCCGCGGACACCATTGCCAACTGTTTCTTTCGTCCTCGACGTGGGCGGACGGGATGCTGATTGGGCGACTGGTTGTGCAGCCACCTCACATGGCGCTTCCCAACGGCGCGACGTTCGTTGCCCAGAGTGTAAGCCATCACAGATCTGGGTTAGATCCTTTGGTCCCAGCCAAGCCGCCTGAAAGCGCACCTGTTCGCCTTTGCAGATCAGGAGAAAATCACCCTTGCCTTGCAGCTTCTCGGCACCGCTATCGGTCATGCCAGAGGCATAGCGCGCCTCATCCTTGCTGGCCACCGCGCCAATCAAGCGAATCGGGAAATTCGCCTTGATAGCACTGCCAATCAGCGCCGAGGTGGGTTTCTGCGTGCAGGCAACCAGATGAATCCCTGCCTCGCGCCCCCGTTGGCTCAGGCGGGTCAGGATCGCTTCGATTTCGCGCCCGCCGGTCTGCAACAGATCAGCTAGCTCATCAATCGCAACGACAAGAATCGGGCGACTGGTTTTGGTCTGGTCACGGCGTTCCATCTCGCTAACTAGCCAGCGTAGCCGCTCGATCACCGCTTCGGGTTTTGCCACAATGCCCCCTAGCACATGGGGCAAAACCGCCAATGGACTGAAACCGCGCTCCTTTGGGTCAATCAGGATCAGTTGCAATTCGCCTTGCCGGTTGTGCATCGCCAACGAGGTAAGCAAGGCGCGCGCCAGGGCAGTTTTCCCAGAGCCAGTTGTCCCGGCAATGAGCACATGGGTGACATCGGGTGCGGTCAGGCGCAATAATAAAGGGGTACCGTTGCCTTCGAGGCCCAGCACAGCCGTAAATGGGGGCACAGTTGTGAGTCGGCTGCACAGTGGAAGCAAGCGCACAGGGCCAGCTTCGTTGCGGGGCAACTCAACGCTGATCGAGCCATCTTGCCGATAGATACGCGCTTCACGCTTGCCCAGGGCTAGGGCAATCTCTTCGGCCAGGGCCGCGACTTTACTGACTTTGGTGCCTAAGCCGGTGGTCAACTCAAATCGAACGAAACGCGGTGTAACAATCCCGCCGTTGACGCGGCCCGTCACCTTATGCTTGGCCAAGACCGCTTCGATCATATCTGCTTGCATCTCTAGCGTCCGTCTACGGTATCCCATCTCTTCCCCCTGATTTTGGCCAATATCGTTCGAAACGCGCGCAGGGCCAGGTTGAAGATCAAAAACAGCCTGGGAGCAGATCGACGCGGCGTTTCCACAACGGCGATACGCTCAAACCAGGCTGTTATTCTATCAGGCTCGCAACATTCTATTCGGAACGTATTCGAGCCTAGTTCGGTGCGTATATACAATTTTTCTAGAACACGTGTTCTATTAATTTACGCAAAAAGAGGAACGCATGTTCTAAACCATAGATTAGCACAAGTGTTCTCGATTTGTCAACTGTCATTTTAACCAATTGAATTGAAAGAATAGGAGAAAATGCAATATTTCAAGCATGGCAGCACTATTTTCCCTAAATCCACAAAAATCTGCTGCGCGATTTACGAAAAACAGAGCAGGAACACAAGTATAGGTAGGGAAAATGGTACCCAAAGTGGCGAATACAAAAGCTCTGAATCAACGGAATATGCGGAGGCCGAGTTGGGAAGTCGTAGGAAATTTAATCGCTGGCTATAAAGATGCGTTGCGGCAGAGCAACGCGGATCGATCCGCGTTGCTCTGCCGCAATAGAGAGCAAATTGATTGCTATTCTACGAAAACGCTTGTTATGTTCCAACAAAGAATTGTCGGAACAGCGCACTCCAGTTATTTGGGGTATAGTCTGGCTGCACAGAGAGCCACATGAGAATCGCATACCCATGCAGGAGTGACCAGTACGCAATAATGCCATCAGGTCGCACCATTTTCGATGAGTCTACCGCTTGGTGATCAAGCGTATAGTGACGTTGAATGGCGCTCTGCAATACATCAAACAGCTGCTTTGTCCGATTCGCCAGCGGATAGAATCTATTGCGATTGGACAAGCTTATCATGGTATCGGGGCCAGGGCCAAGTCCTTGCCCAATGTCATAATGACCATGCAGTCGGAATAGCACGGCATGTTGTTGCACAAATTCTAGGTAGGCAGTGCCAATTTGTTCTAAGTATTCAACCTGTGGCAATTGCCGGTTGACAGCATATAGATGGGCCGCTAATTCGCTCATCACCTTGGTGTAGAGCTCATAGACGATTTCATCTTTATTGGCAAAATATTCATAAAGATTGGCCGGGCTAGATTTCACAGCCGCGGCGATCGATCGCATGGATAATTGCTCAAGACCTTGATCAACAGCGATTTTATAGGCTTCTGTTAAGATTTTTTGTCGGGTTTCTGCATAACGACTGTCAAAATTAAGCTGGCTATTCATAAGTTGCTCTACCCATATTCACTAGGTTAGTTTGGGGATTGTCTAGCTTGATAGTATAGGCACATTTATAGGCGTGCATAAATTGTTAATGTTGTGATCTCAAAGCCGAGTACACTATAGGTCACGTTTGCAACGTGACAATCTGCCCAAGCCCAGCGCATCGCCCGAGCAAAGCCTTGCGGCACTTGTGCTATTACGACACGGATGGTTTGCATGCAACGAGCCTGTCACGTTGCAAACGTGACCTACGAATACATTTTAATCCCGCATAATTTGGGTCACAGTGTACTGGAAAGTAACTGACTAACCATTGATTTCTTTTTCTTAAGGTTTAGGGCTATCGCTCGAGGGTAGCAATTGAACGCCGAAAGAACGTCGAAATCAGCTGGGTGCGCACGGCTGGGCACATATTACAAGGATTGCGGCCACTCATGTTACCATTACCCTGCCCAGTATATTCTTTGGCTATGCTAGATTTGTTCTGTTGGAAAACACGCTGCCTCGTAGACTTTTCGTGAGCGTTCCTTTTTGCGTTTTCAACGTAAGCGCAGGATCAGTCCCTGCGTCGAAAATCATGTAATCGACAAAACAATAGACCGCTTTGGAGAAACCTATGGCAATCTCTACCCAACCTGTGCTACGCCATGCGATTGTTGGCGTAGGTGCGGGGATTTTCACTGCCCATTTGCCGGCGCTACAACAACTTGCATCCGTCGCCCTGGTCGGTGGCGCAGATGTCAGTGCCGCCGCGGGTCAGGCGCGTGCCAATGAATTGGGCTTTCCTTTTTTCACTGGTCATCGTCAACTCTTGGCCGAAACCACACCGGATGTCACGGTCATATTGACGCCCCACCCCTTCCACGCGGCAATTGCGATCGATGCGCTGAATGCTGGCAGTCATGTATTGGTGGAAAAGCCAATGGCGGTGCAGGTGCAGGAGGCCGACGCGATGATCGCAGCCGCCCACCAAAATCAACGCCTGCTCGCCATTAATTTTCAACAGCGTTTCCGCCCCGAAGTGGAAGCCGCCCGCGATCTGATCCAGCGCGGCAACCTGGGCGACATTCAACGGGTGACGCAAGTTGAACCCTGGCTACGCACCGTAGCCTACTACAAAAGCGCAGGCTGGCGTGGTACCTGGCAAGGCGAAGGCGGTGGCGTCCTTATGAATCAAGCGCCCCACAGCTTGGATCTGCTCTGTCACCTGGTGGGGATGCCCAAACGGGTCGTGGCCTGGAATCGCACGCTGCAACACAGCATTGAAGTCGAAGATACGTCCATGGCCATGCTGGAGTGGGCCAACGGCGCGCTGGGCACCATCTTCTTCAGCACCGCCGAGGCCGGCCCACGCCGTATTGAAATCGTCGGCACAGGTGGCATTCTGAACATCAACGAGGATGGCACACTTCGTTTCCAGCGCTATGAGCCAACCTTGCGCGAGCATATTCTGCATTCCCCCGAACGCTTTGCAGCACCGGCCATCCTCGATGAAACGGTGGCGTTGGGTCATGGCCTGGGCAAGCACGTCGAAGTCTATCAGGATTTCCACCGCGCAATTGTGGAGGGGACGCCGGTGCGTGCCGACGGTGCCGAAGGGCGCATGTCGCTCGAACTCGCCAATGCGATCATCTATTCGAGCTATACGGGCAATGCCGTAGAACTGCCACTCGATCGTGCCGGGTATGCGGCTTTGCTGGCCGACCTCCAGGCTGGCAAAAGATAGCAGGCATTTGCAAAGGAGCAACCCATGAGCAGCACACGCTTTACGATCAGCGCGTTTGGCGATGAAATTGCACCCGCGTTGGCGGATCAATTGGCCGTGATGCAGAAGTTGCAGATTGGCCATCTGGAATTGCGCAGGGTGTGGGACAAAAATGTGCTCACACTGAGCGATGCCGAAGCCCACCAGGTGGAACAAGAATGCACCGACTATGGCATTGCGGTCAGCGCAATTGGTAGCCCGATTGGCAAATCACCCTTGGTCGCGCCCATCCAACAGGAAGTCGCAAATCTGGAACGAGCGATTGCGATTGGCAACATTGTTGGCACACGGCGCATCCGCATCTTCTCTTTCTATCCGCCCGATACGAGCACAAATCGCCACTATGATCAACATGTAGACGAAACCGTGGAGCGCTTGAGCCGCCTGGCCGCAGTGGCGCAGGCAGCGGGCGCGCAGTTGTTGCTAGAAAATGAAAGTCGCATTGTGGGCGATACGATTGCGCGCTGCCATGCCCTGCTAACAAAAGTGGACAATCCCGCCCTGGTATTCGCCTGGGACCCCGCCAATTTTGTACAAGTGATAGGCACACGGACCACCGAGCATGGCTGGCCACAACTGGGGCAGTATACCGGCTATGTGCATATCAAAGATGCGAGCGCCGCCGATCGATCAGTGCGCCCAGCGGGCCAAGGCGATGGACAGATAGGGTTGCTGCTCAGCCACTTGCGCGAGGCCGGTTATCAAGGCTTTTTGGCCTTAGAACCGCATTTGGTGACGGCGGGGCATAGTAGTGGCTTTAGTGGACCAGAGGGCATGAAGGTGGCGGTCGAGGCACTGCGCGGACTGATGCAAGCTCAGGGGTGTGTTGAAGGAAAACCAGGTTGAACGAAAAGCGATCTGTCTAGTACAGTTGGGCGTAGATACCACGGCAGTTAATCAGGCACGTTACTCGTGTACATCATGGTAAAAATAGGGTACCTTATTTACGCCGGGATCTACTAGTCCTGTAGGGTCTTAAAGACCCTACAGGACTGTAATGAGAAAGCGCGCCTAAGGCGCTTGCAAAGCAATAAGGATCCAGCGCTTGCCCAACAAAATCATGCGTAGGGGCGGCCGCGCCGCCGCCCCGCGTTTGGCTCGCTGCGAACGGGCGGCGGCAAGCCGCCC
>DAOTTR010000297.1:0-6168 GCA_034437715.1 Caldilineaceae bacterium | reverse complement strand
GCCAAGATGACATCCGTAGGCAGCGGTGGTTTATCCACGTTGATCGCCGCCAGTTCAAAGGTGACAGGTTGGCCCAGGAGCGCTTCGGCAGCCTGCGCTATACCAAGATGGCCCTCATGTAGCGGATTAAACGCGCCGGACAAAATCACCGGCGGTGGGATCGCGGTATCGTAGGGTAGTCCATCGGCCTGAATTCCGAAGTAGTGACTTGCGCCAGCGGTCAAGGCTTGGGCGGCGGGCAGATGTGTATAGCGCTGCACCGTGAGATGATCACCAGCGACCAACGCCAAGGGGGCCAAATCCTGAATGGCACAGCTTTCTGCGATCACATGCAGAATCAGGCGGCTCACTAGCATCTCTTCCTCGGCCCGCGTGCGCACGCCCTTCTCGATCAACAGATCATATTGCAAGAGGCCATCCGGCTGCCAACGCGCCACATGGGCGCGATGCTCGCCACGCTTGGGGCGATCGGTGGCAATGGTGGCAGTACAGGCGACGCCAAAGAGCGCTTGACTGTCGGGGCTGAGTTGGCGGGCACGCGTATAGGCGCGCCCCGCCAACAAGCGCGCCGTTGGTCCGGCCACATATTGTTCCGGCTTGCGCGCCAGAAAGTCATCAAACGCGGCTTGGCTATAGGGGACAACCCCTTCCAACACGGTGCGACTGGCACCGGCGACATCCAATAAACGGCTCAACGCACTATGACCGGCACCAGCAGTCACCAACATCAGCCGGTGGGGGGCATCGTGGATACTTTGAATCAGGTGACGAAGTTCAATTTCCATGAATCAACATAAATCAATAAGTCTGGTAGATCCACCAAGGCACACAGAAGCACACGAAAAACGCAAGCTAGTAGACCGACCCGTTACTTTATAGAAATCAGACGGGCACAAGGTGTGGCGAACAAACCCGATGTGCTAGGCAAGATCCTCGTCGCCGCACCTTATGCCCCTACGCCGTAATGCTACAAATGATGTGGTCGCACCACTCATGGGCGCGTCGTGTCCCTTTGGGTAGCTTCGTGGATCGTGTTAATGGTTACCGTGCGCCAGCCGCTTGCAATGACGCCTGCATGTGGCCGCGTGATTCAGCCGCGATAATGCAGCACTGGGCGACGCTATATTCTTTAGTCCCGATGATCTCCAGGTTGAGCGGCCCGGTGTAGCCATTTTCATGCAGCACACGAATGTAGCCCACCAAATCAATATCGCCGCGGCCATTGGCCTGCATCTCTGGTTTGCCCGGCCCCTGTTGGCGACCTTTACAGTCACGGATATGCACATGCTTGACGCGCGAGATGACCGCGGCAATTGCTTCCACCGGATTCTCGTTGGCGCGATAAATATGCGAGGGGTCCATGTCGATGCCAAAGTTGGGCGAGTCAATCGCTTCCATCACCTTGAGCGTGGTGGGCGTGTTATAGATCGCCGCGCCCACATGCGCTTTGACACAGAGCATCACGCCGTATTTCTCGGCCATGCGCGCCAGCGCGCCCAATTCGTCCAAGGTTTGCGGCAGTGTGCTGGGATCGTCGGTTTTGCCACCAGGGCCACAGTTGATGATCGGAATGCCAATCTCCACCGCAGCTTGCATCGCCTGCTCCATCTTGATGGGATCGCGCGAGGGTTGCTCCATGGCCAGCAATGCCAGATTGTAGCTCTGGGCAAGGCGCTTGACTTCTGGCGCAATCTCCTGCCAGCGATCGAGCACCAAATGTTGACTCATACCCTCAATGGCCGAGATTTCAATGCCGTCGTAGCCAGCCAGGGCAATATGCTTGAACGCGGTTTCCAGGTCATGACCACCGAAAAGCACTGAATTGGCACCCAGTTTCATTCGTTCCTCCAGGATCTAGCGGTGAAAGCCGTTAGTTGATTGGTTTGGTATTGGTTAGGGGAAGCGGACGCCCAGCTTGATATTCTGGTTGGGATGCGTCGCAATCTTGGGATACTCTACCAGCAAATCGTTAAAATTCACAATTGGTTGCACAATTGGTTCGCAATTTATTTGACCCGCGCCGAGCAGCCGCCAACAGACATCCAGCAGACGGGCTTCGTCCCAATTGGGATGATCGGGGTTAGGTTCACTACACGCCCGCGAGAAGATGAGCTTGGGGCGATTCATGTGCGCTTCGGCACCAAAATCCAGACCAGCGGGATAGGCACCCGGCCACGCGCCGGCCACCACCGTGCCCAAATAGGTCACGCCGCGCAAGGCACCTTGCAGCGCCAAGTGATGCCCACTGTATTCGATACAGACATCGGCCCCGCGCTTGTTGGTCGCCTCTTTGATGGCCAGCCCCGCGTCTTGGCGCGCCGAGTCGATCACCATATCCGCGCCACAAGCCAATGCCGCGGCACGCCGATTTTCCAGTGGGTCAATCGCGATGACGGGGTAAGCTCCGGCCAGCTTGGCCAGTTGCAGCGCGAGCAGGCCAATCGCGCCCATGCCAAAGAGCGCCACGGCATCGCCCATGCGCACATGGCCATCGCGCAGCGCGCCCAAGGCAAAATCAGCGGGGTCAAGACAGACGGCGGCTTGCCACGACATCCCCGCAGGCATGGCGCGCGCGCTGGCAGCCTGCCAGATATGCTCCTCGCGGAAAGAGGAATTGGAGCGAAAGACGGCATCGCCCGGTTGAAATTGTTTGACGGCTGCCCCGACTTCGATCACGTCGCCCACACAGGCATTGCCCAAGTTGAGTGGATAGCGCACACCGGCCTCTTCGGCGCGGAACAGTTGATAGTCGGGATCGTAGCGGCCGCGTGGGCTGGCATAGCCACGAAAGAGCGCCATTTCGGTGCCATGTTTGGCCGCGGCAAAGCGCGTGCGCACCCGAATTTGTTCGGGATTCAAGGGCAGACTTGCATAGTCGCGCAGCGCGGCTTGCTCCTTGGCCAGCGCCACCAGTTCTCTGGGCATGATCGGGTTCCTTTTGGGATTGACACGTCGATTCGCGCGTGTTTTTCAGCACGGTTGGCAGTGTACACCAGTCGCCGTTTGTCGGCAAGCGGGAAAAAAGTGGGTGGCTGGGGTGGCGAGTTTGCGTGGGTGGGTTGAGTGTCTATCCGGCGGCGATCAGGTTATGCTTGGTTTAAACTGCTATATATCATCAAACTCCGGCTCATCAATTGACTTCAACACGGTGACAATCAACCTTTGTTCTTCTACCAGCCGTTTGTAGACCACCCAGTGGCCCGCGACCACCCATAGGTAGAGATCGGGTTCAAGCGCCTTCCCTCCGCTGGGTGGAATTCCATCTTTGGTCTGGCGCAACGACTTAATCGCCTGCCAGACTTCGGCGGTATATGGGTAAGAATCATAGATGTAATTTCTTACCTCGCGGCTATAACCAAGCGTCCACATCTCAAGCCGTCACCTTATTCATCAACTGTTGCGCTAACTCTTCCTCTGTCACCAGTAGGGAAGGGTCTTGCTGCATGGCCGCCCAGCGTTTGTGATGCAGGAGCAACAAGTGCAATTCGCGCAGTTGTTTCACCTGTCGATTCCAGGTTTCGACTGACACTAATACAGCCGCGGGTTTGCTCCGTTGGGCAATCACAACCGGGCCTTGCGCTAGTTTGCCGAACACCTCTAGGTGGTTATGGCGTAACTCGGCAACAGTCGCCATTTGCGGTACTTCTGTCATACTGACCTCCATTTACCATACAATGTCATCTGGATGATATTTTATATCATTGGGATGCGGATGTCAATGGCGAACGCACCTTTTTCACCGCATCTAAGTCGATCCCACCGAGGAACAGATCGTCATCCTGCTGACGCAGTTGATGCCCTCGTCGGCTTATCCGATTCGTCGAGAGTTGCGGGTGCTAACCTATCGGGCGATTGAGGGATGAAGTAGATAGTAAGGTAAATAGAGGTGTTCGATAAACCGAATTTATCCAAAAAGTTTAAATAGGAAAAAGGATATTATAACTGAGAACTAATTGAGACTTTTCAAACCACCACTGGCGTCTCGATTTATTTAACCGACATCTACCAGGGGTAGCGTAAATAAGTTTCAATTAGTTTTGATAAAGAACATCTTGATACCAAGTGGATCCTGCATACCACATCTGCGAATTAAGCAGATCTTGACTAAGATGACGGCCTGATAAAATCCAGGCGGCTGTTTCTCATACACAAAAACGTTTACACAAGTGTGATAAAGTTCAGATATACACTATCACAATGGTTGTACACTCCAAGCTCGAAGACCCTGATAACTAAATCCGAGATAAAATGTAACAAGCTTATTTTCATCACGTCCTTTCAACATGTTTGCTCTTGCTGGTACGAAGAACACCTTTAATCCGGTAGATGACATCTCAAGAGTTCCACCTCCGGGTGCCGTAATATCTGCAATGCGACCAGCGGCGCGAGCCAATTTGGCTGTATCTTTATAAAAATCGGTCTCTCGATCCCAATCACCCAATTCGGTTGAGTTAATTAATTTCTGCAATCCGTTGCCTTTGCCCAACCAATCATGAGATCGGTTTCGGTTTTTTATATTTCGTGAACGATTCCTGGATTGTTCAATCAAATCATTAGAACGCTGACTTTCGATCATTGACCCATCAATTGCCTTTAGAACATGAAGGATATAAAGAAAGTAATAGGAATCCGGCGAATCACCGATGACTCGCCAGTTAGCAACGTTATCGATTGCGAAATCAACACTGGAGTTAGGCAAGTATCTAATTGCGCGAAACCATAGTCGCATGTTATGTTCAGAAGCTGGTTCTTCTCGTAGATTGTCTTCTAGCAACTCGATAATTCGGGCAACTTCACGATCAGCAAGAGCATCCCATTTTCGATCTTTGCGGGCTAAGTAAGCGCGAATAATTTGCCGTCTTACAGGCGGCGCGTATACGTCAGAATGGGAGAGAAGGTTTTGCCAACCTTGCAATGCTTGCTCGTAATTATCATATATTTGATCTAAAATTGCCTGACAATCCAAAATATAACTACTAGGGTTTTCACCTTCCCTGATGCGCCGCACCTCATCCATAAGATACTCAGTGTGATCGAGTAGCTCACGATACCACTTAGTTGTAGGCGAGGTTTGCGTTAAAAATTTAGAGCGTGACGTTTGACGAGAAGTTGTAAACCCGAAATCCAATGCTCTTAACAACATTTGTATTGGAGAAATGTAAGCATGTTCCGAGTCAATATCCAATTTTCTTGCTTCTTCAAATGCCTCTAATGCAAGATTTATTGGTTGTTCAATTACTATTTTCCCTTCATCAAAAGTGGAGTTTTGCTTTGAGTCTTCAATGTTACGATACACAATGTTGCGGTAGCACATACCTTTCATATGATGAATCACAGGATCGTTTGGTTCTATAGAAATTGCACGATCAAGGGCATCTATTGCTAGCTCGGGTTCCCGCATAGTCACGCTGTAAAACCTACCTAAATGTCCCCAAAAATGGGCTTCATTCGGAAATGATTCTACCAATTGCTTGAAAACAGTGAGTCTACCTTCGTCAGTTTGAATATCCTTGATAAGCGCTGCAAAGTCAGGTGAACCAGCACCCTCAGTGCCTAGAATTTCGGTCTCATTGCGCAAAACGAAAACTCGGCGGACAAGGTCAAGCACGTCGCGGCCAGGCAATAGCGCACTATTGCTGCATACATTGATAAACTCAATCGCCCACAATGTTAAGCTGCGTTTCCAGTTTCTTCTATCACCAGCGCCAGCCAAAACTATTGTAAGCATTTCTTCTGCAACTATTTGATGCATCGGGCGCCAATAACCATCTTTTTCTTGAATCAATAATTCCAATTGAGGTTGACCTAAGATATTATTATCAAGTCGCAATTGTTGGTTTTCAGGGCGTGCAAGAAATACTGCAAAAAACTGGGCTAAAATTGGTTTGTGACCGTAATAGTAAGCCAAGGCAATATAAACAAGTAATTTCCTTTGAATTTCAGTGGCTGCTTCTAAGCGCGCTTCTACGTATCTAGTCAATCCAATATAATCCTTCCCAAAAGCAGTTAAGGCAAATTGGAAAGCGGTGCGTTCCTCTGGCGTTCTTTTTATTAATTCGCTTAGGGCGATTGTACGAGTGGTTGCAACCCGTTTGTAGACTTCTGCAAATCTGAGACTTTCACTATTTCTCAGATGTTGACTAATAAATACGCTGCGTGCTCCCGGTG
>DAOTTR010000296.1:0-1885 GCA_034437715.1 Caldilineaceae bacterium | reverse complement strand
AACGAGGGTGCTTGGAGGAGAATACTTGTTGGCGCAACAGAGGCTTGGGTTGACGGATAGAAACGCCAAACCAGCAGTTGTAGAACGGTAAGACAGAGTAATGCAAGACCAATACGTTGCAGAACAGTTTTGGGGGTCATCATTTTCACCTTTTTCAATTGGAATTACTAGATCATGTTACGCATCTGACTGGGTGAATGAATTCACCCTCTGGTACACAAAACCTGCTGAAGCCAGGTTAAAGCGCCAGTGCGTTTCAACGCACTTTGTCTACCAGTCAGGGGTTTTAACCCTTGGCGTCCTGTGCGTAACATGAATTACTAGATTACAGCGTAGGAATTATATTAAATCACATAGAAATAGTTTCTTCCAAATTTGGCTGTGGACAGCGTAAGCCTGGCACCCAGAGGGTTCCCGCGCCATCCCTGGCGGCAAACCGTTTGCCGCCAGGGATGGCGGCGTTCTCGGGGATAAAAGCCTGTGCCTGAATCGTTACTTTTTATCTATCTATAGTTGCCTTATGTGGTAATGCATGGCCTTGCGCTTTGCATGTTTTTTGTTCAGGACTTACGCAGCCGGGAGCACCGCCATCCTGGCGGCTGCCAGCAGGATGCTGGCGTTCCCAGGCGTAATTGCGTAAGTCCTGTTGTTATATCGAATACCGGTTTGGACAACATCGCAGTAAAATGAGTAGGTACAGGCTTAACGCTCTACTGCACAGGGCAAACGCGAACTTCGTAATCGTATCGCTGGCCACCGGTTAAAACCGGCGTCTACGAGCGAAAGTCCGCTCAAGCGGACTGCAATTGGTTGCCCGCTAGACGCGCTTCAGCGCGTTTCCGCCAGCCGCCAGGCGTTTCACTGCCGGGCCACTACGTTCGCGATTGCCCTGCTCTACTGCAAGACCCATCTTTATTGTTTCATGTAACAAGCTATACTTACGAGGATAGCCGTTAGACAAAGGTAGCCTTATGCTTCAACCAAGACGCCCCATTGCGGTTCATCCAGGTGAGATCCTGCAAGAGGTTCTAGAACAAAATAAGTTGACACAGACACAACTTGCCACCCATCTTGGTACAACGCCGTCCAAGATCAATGAAATCTGTCGCGGGAAACGGGGCATCACGCCGGATATGGCAATGCGCTTGGGCAAAGTGTTTAGGCAAAGTCCGCTGTTTTGGCTCAATCTCCAAAAAAATTGGGAAGTATCCCAACTCAATGAGGACGACTACGCAGACATTGAGCCGCTACTTGTTGTATAATACTGTGCTATGACCGTGCGTGCCCACCACCATCCCAAAGCGCTGCCCCGCCGCCCGCAAGGGCAGGAGACACGCGGCAAAACCGCGCGCAATCGCCTGCGCCGGGTCGACAACTTTGTCTGCCTCTATGATCCCGCGTTGATCCAGCGGACAACGGGTGCGTTTGCCACTGCGCTTTTTGTCGATCTAGGCTATGGGGCCGAACCCTTTACCACGCTAGAGAGTGCCGCACGTTTGCGCCGGCTCAATCCCACTTTGCCGGTGCTGGGCGTAGAAATCGATGGGGAACGCGTCGCCGCGGCCCAATCTTTTGCCGATGTGCAGACCCATTTTCGCCTGGGTGGCTTTAATTTACCGTTGCTCGCTGGCGAACAGGTACGCGTGATCCGGGCCTTTAATGTGCTCCGCCAATATGAGGAAGCGGCGGTCGCCAATGCCTATGCTATGCTAGCGCGTCACTTGCTGCCGGGGGGATTGTTGATCGAGGGTACGTCGGACCCGTTTGGGCGCATCTGGGTGGCCCATGTGTTGCGCAAAGCGGCACAGACAGATGATCTGGTGTACGAAGCCTTGGTCTTTAGTACCAACTTTCGGTTGGGCTTTGAGCCGACGGCCTTTCAAAC
>DAOTTR010000295.1:0-19158 GCA_034437715.1 Caldilineaceae bacterium | reverse complement strand
CATGGTAAAAATAGGGTACCTTATTTACGCCGGGATCTACTAGTACAGTTGGGCGTAGATACCACGGCAGTTAATCAGGCACGTTACTCGTGTACATCATGGTAAAAATAGGGTACCTTATTTACGCCGGGATCTACTAGTGTAACAATTTCCAACCTAATTCGTGGTACAATGCAGGGGTAATCCACTAGCGATACCAGCTGTGCATTACAACCCTGCCAGCGCACCTTTCAAACTGAATCTTGGCCGTTGCTCAGAGAAATCGTTCTGAGCGTAAAAGTTTCAACGACCCGAAGGTCGAAGATAGAGACGCAAGATGTTGCGTCTCTTCAACTACCGTGGGAGCCACGGAAAGTAACGCGGGCGGATGGTCGCAAGACCGACATGAATGGCGCTAGTACAGTTGGGCGTAGATACCACGGCCGTCAATAAGGCACGTTTACCCGTGTACATCAGCGTAAAAGTAGGGTGCCTTATTTACGCCGGGATCTACTAGTAAGCTGTTCAGCCCCCGAAAAGTTCCAAGTCACGTACTTGGAAGCCCAACTGCTTTAGCCTTGGGTAGCTCACCCCACAAAGGTTTGTAAATTACACCGGTTCTGTTGTATCGTACACTCCACACAAAAGCTTATAGATCTGTATAGATACGCGGGATAGCGTAGTGGGAGGAAGAGGCGTATGATTCGGTCGGTACGTGGCACTGTGCTTCACCAGGGAAAAGGGTATCTTGTTATTGAAGTAGGGTCGGCAGTGGGCGGCGTGGGGCTGAAAGTCGCTACGCCGGAAGCGATCAGCCTGCAAGCCAAAGAGGGCGAGCAAATGCTGCTGCATACCTATCTGCAAGTACGCGAAGATGCCCTATCGCTCTATGGATTTACAAGCGAAGATGAGCTGGACATGTTCGAGCTATTGCTGGGCGTCAATGGTGTTGGCCCGCGGGTTGCCCTAGCCGCGCTCAGCACGCTCAGCCCAGATGCACTACGCGCGGCGATTGCAAATGAGCAACCGGAATTGGTAGCCAGAATCCCCGGTGTGGGCAAACGCACGGCCCAGAAAATTGTGCTAGACCTTAAAGACAAGGTCGGTGCCCCCAGTGGCGTATTCCGTGGCCTAGCGAATATCACCCATGCCGACAGCGAAGTGATCGATGCGCTCACGGGTCTTGGCTATAGCATTGTCGAGGCCCAACGCGCCGTCCAACGCCTGCCCAAGGAAGCAGTCGGCGTCGAAGAGCGCTTGCGCCTGGCCTTGAGTCAATTTGATCAGTAAGCTTGTCTTTATCCCAGGAAGGGCGTCAGATTGACAGCCAATGGATCCTTGGCCTATAATCACGGGCACCAAATGAATTAAAACAGAAAGCATAGGTAGGGTCATGGCTGAAGTACAAGCGCTACGCAAGGGTGACATTTACGAAGAAGAGGGCCAACTGTGGCGCGTGCTCGAATATCAACATATTAAAGTTGCCCGCGGCGGCGCGACCATTCGCCTCAAGCTGCGCAATATCCGCAGCGGCTCCAATATTGAGCGAACCTATAACAATGGCTCGCGGGTACAAGAAGTAACGCTAGAAAAAGATGCCGTTCAGTATCAATATACGGATGGGCAATTCTACTATTTCATGAATGTTGAAACTTTCGAACAAATTATCCTGACACCCGAATCGCTGGAAAGCATTGTCGAGTTTCTGACGGACAATCAGGTGGTGGTGTTGGAAACCTATGAAGGGGAGCCGATCAACATTTCGCTGCCCAATACGGTAGATCTGCGCGTCGTCTGGGCAGATGCTGCGGTGGCAGGCGATACGGCCAGCGCCCTCACCAAACAGGTAGAAGTCGAAACTGGGCTGCGATTACAAGTACCCATGTTTGTCAGCGAAGGCGAACTGATTCGCATTGACACGCGCGACAGCAGCTACGTGACGCGCGTCAAACAATAGCCCGCACCCGTCAATACCTTACACAAGCGCGCACAGAATAGACAGAAACTTGCTTTATTCTCTGAGTTTCGCTATACTAATGCATGATGGCGTAAATACCAGGATGGAAATTTGGGTGAAAATTTGGCAGTTCTACCTCTGGTGAGAAATGCTGGTAAATTTCCGCCAGGATTTACTACCAATATTATGCCGTTGTAGCTCAGATGGCAGAGCGGCGCACTCGTAATGCGCAGGTCAAGGGTTCGATTCCCCTCAACGGCTCCAAAAGGGATCTCTTTTTAAGAGATCCCTTTTCTTTATAAGATTGTTCCCTCTGTGGGCTCACCGAAAACCTTATAAAAACCACACTCACCACCAGGATCTCCACATTCTATGGCAAGAAACGTGATGAAATCGCTATCCCAGGAAGAGTTGCAAGCGGGATTGGGCGGGCGCAGTGCCAAGCAGGCCAGTGCATTGCTCCTCTTGATCGAAACGCGCACCGCACATTTGCTCACCGATTCACGACAGGCCGCTACGCCTTTGATCGCGCCGACCCGCACTGCGCAGGCCCAGGCTTATTTGCAGACGCTGGCGCAAGGCCGCGATCTGCTGGTAGAACCCACCATTCGCGATCTAGAGCGCTATGCCCAAGGCTGGGCAGTACTCGTACCCACTACGCCGAATCTGCGTGCCATGACTGCCCATCGATTGGGCACAAAATATCGCCTCCCCATGCGCCCAACATCGGGCATCCGCGCCGCCTTGGGCTTGGATGATCCTGCTGTCCAGGCTGCCTATGAGCAGCGTTATCAGCGCCCGTTGCGCGCGATTTACACCGAAGAGTTGTCATTTCCCGACCGCCTGCGTTGGGGCTGGGCCCGCTTGGCTGGCTGGCTGGAGAATCTTTCGCCATTTTGGAGCGCCTTTGGCATCACGCTCACAGAAACGGTGGGCGCGGGGATTCTGGCCCTGCCAATTACCTTGGCACAAGTCGGTCCGCTGGCGGGGGCGGTTTTTCTGCTCGTCTTTGGGCTGATCAACATGTTGACGCTGGCGGGTGTAAGCGAGGCGGTGACGCGCGATGGGCCAATGCGCTATGGCTATGCATTTTTGGGCCAGTTAATTGGCAACGCATTGGGGCCAGCTAGTGCTATAGCCTTTGCGCTAGCACTGTGGCTGATCTGCATAGGGATCTTGAGTTCTTATTACATTGGCGTAGCGACCACATTGGCCGATGCCACCGGCCTTTCGCCCCTGATCTGGGCCGCACTCCTTTTTCTGATTGCCTGCTATTTCTTGCAGCGCAAGTCGCTTGACAGTACGATTGCCTCTTCCTTGGTGATTGGTCTGGTCAATATTACGCTGATTCTGATACTCTCTGCGCTGGCCTGGCCCTATATCGAGCTTGAAAATCTGCGCTATGTGCGCATCCCTGGTTTCAACGGAGAGCCGTTCGATCCAAAACTAGTCGAGTTGACCTTCGGGGTGATCTTGGGGGCCTATTTTGGGCATACATCGGTTGGCAATGTAGCCAAGGTGGTTTTGCGCCGCGACCCCAGTGGGCGTACGCTGCTCTGGGGAAATATGGCGGCGTTAACTACGGCGATGCTCTTGTATATATACTGGGTTACTGTCGTCAATGGTGCCATCGCACCCGCCACGCTAGCCGCGTCGTCGGGGACAGCCCTTGCGCCCTTGGCGATGCGTGTGGGCCCGGCGGTGCATCTCTTTGGCAGCATTTTCGTCATTTTGGGGATGGGGATGGCCTCGATCCACTATTCACTGGCGCTCTTTAACCAGGTGCAGGAATGGCTGCCGATACCTCTGTCCGCCCGCACAGCCCTTTCGCCCAATGGTTCAACTAGCCGGTCAGCCAACTGGTTATTTGGTGGACCACGGCGGCACTTCTGGTGGAGCATCTTGCCCGTGCTCCTCATCTTTCTGCTCGTCGAGTGGATCCTCTATACCAATCAGGCTTCTTTTGCTGCCCCACTCGGTGTGATGAGTACGTTGGCTGCTCCCCTGTTGGCAGGGATCTTTCCCGTATTATTAGTGGCGATTGGTCGCCGCAAAGGGGATTATATACCGGCTGTTGCCTGGCGTTGGCTAGGCCATCCGGTCGTATTGTTTCTGCTCTATGGATTCTTTTTTGCGGGCTTGCTGGCCCACGGCCTGATTATCTGGCCTGATCCTGTCCGCCGCACGGCGGCTTTATTGGTCTGTGTGGGCATTCTAGTGTTGACTTGGGTTGCCATCCGTCGCGGTGCTTTGCAGTCGCGTACGGTGCTCGAAGTGCGTTTTGATCAAACTTCGGGGGGGCGCGGCGCTTATCAGGTAGTTAGTGCCGGGCAGCCATTGGCCGTTACCATCGACATCGACGCGCTGAATCAGCAAACAACTCTACAGACCAGCAGTGGCGACTTAGCGAATCTGGCAAGTATGCGCTCGCTGCACTTTCACCTGCCTGCAAGTAAATCCAAGGAGATTAAAGTGTGGTTGCATCAAATTTCGTCGTCAGCCGAGAGCATTGGTGTGCCAGCCCTCTGTAGCATCGCCACTGCCAGCCAAACCCAGGAAGTCGCTATTACTGCCGCCCAACCTGCCGTTGTACTGCCTCTGCCCGGCACCGCCCAGCCGGTTGCGGTACGCATTCAGTTTATGTCAACGCTCAGCCAAAAATGATAGACCGTTCACGCCGGGCCCGTTGCGCTGACTCACGCCTTGTGTGCAAGGCTAAATAGTACACGATGCACCCGATCCGGTGTGTTGGCGGCCAGTGGCGTCAAGCCGCTATATGGGTCAGTCGGCGGAGTGGGCAAGAGTAATTCCAGTGGCAGGGGGACCAGTTGCCCATAGGCTAGCGCTTTTAGGCGGCGCGTGAAGGCCGAATCAAGCGTGAAAAGTTTATAGTGCAAGAGTTGTTGGCGCAGTGCGGCGCGTACGCGCTTGGCATAGGAAGCTGCTTCGACTGGCAGTGCGCCATAAAAGTGGGCGGCGGGAAATTCGGCTTTGTGCAGGGCTGCGGCCAGGGTTGGCAGATTGGGGTAGCCCACACTCAACTGACCGGCGGCGAAATGGGGCCAATCGGGATTGCTGGTACAGATGAGCAAGGTGCCGCCCGCGCCCAAGACCCGCCGACATTCAGCCAGAAACCAATCTAGCCGAGGTAAATAATAGATGGCCTCAAATGCCAGCACCAGATCAAATTTTCCATCGGCAAAGGGCAACTGCTGGGCATCGGCACAAACCAGTGGCACGCGCTGAGCATAGTGGCTGTGGGCCATTGCCAGCACCGAAAATGTGTAATCAAACCCCACCAACGAACGCGCACACTGTTGCAACGCGCCCAATCCAATGCCTGCGCCACAGGCGACTTCCAATACATCTTTGTCCTGGGCCAGCGCTGCCCCCAACTGATACCGTTGCGTAATGCGCGCCAACTGTTCCTGATTTAAGGCGCTGCCCGGCATTTCGGTGATGGCGGTAAAGTCTTGCATACGACAATTTTCCGTAACGTTTGGGATTCGGTATGATAAAGTGATGTTGATCCAGTTTGATTATGCCTCACTTTGCCACTGTGCCAAAGTGAATCAATCGTAAAACTTGCTATCCCATACACGGAAAGGTGATATATCCGATGACGCAACTGCCTGCCTTTACCCAGATCGCCGCCGCCGTGTTGGCTGCGCAAAGCCCCGTCGCGCTAACTGTGCTGCCCGATCTGCCTGCGTTTAACCAACACTTTGCCGCGGCCATTGCTGATGAAATTGCCGCCAATCAGGCAAGCGGCCAGCCCACGCGTTTGATCCTGCCGGTGGGGCCGGTTGGCTACTTTGCGGTGTTGGCGCAACGCTGCAATGAACGGCGCATCAGTTGGCAGAATGTCCACGCCTTTTTCATGGATGAATATTGTGATTGGCAAGGGCGGCGGATTGACGTGGACCATCCGCTCAGTTTTGAAGGCTTTGCACGGCGCACACTCTTTGCCAAGCTGCACCCCGATCTCGCGCTGCCCGAAACCCAATTGCACTTTCCTGATCCCCGGCACATTGACCGTATTAGCGAGGCGATGGCGCGGGTGGGCGGTATCGACACCTGCTATGGCGGCATGGGTATTCATGGACATATCGCCTTTAATGAGCCGCCGATCAGTCGCTGGTTTACCGTAACGCCCGCCGAGTTCAAGGCCAGTAAGACGCGCCTGGTCCAACTTGCGCCGGAAACGGTGGTGATGAATGCTAGTCGCGCCGCAAGCGGGAACTTTGCTGCGCTACCACCGATGGCTGTGACACTGGGCATGGCAGATATTCTGGCGGCCAAACGTATTCGGCTCTATTGTCAGGGCGGCGTTTGGCAGCGTATGGTGTTGCGCATCGCCCTCTTTGGCAGCCCGGACACGCCCGATGGCGAAGATGTCAACTGGCCGGTGACGTTGCTGCGTCACCACCCAGATCTAGCTGTAGTCGCCACGCTGGATACTGCCCAACCGCCGCTGCCACAGATGATGGCATAGTGCAGGCTCGTCTCTTCTGTTTGACGCGCAGCGCGCTTCGACATAGAATAGACCAGTTCCCAGCACTCGTTCGCACAAATTCTGTACATAAAGTACTTCATACAAAAAGTATTTCATACAAAGTAGGAATTGATCATGACTCTGACTGATTTGACCGAACTCTGGGTGGAAGCACCCTTTATTTCTGATGCAATCAAATATATCCCTGCCCATGTGGCGATTACCATCTCCGATCCGCCAAGCCAGAATCCGCAACCCGGCGCACCGTACCAGGCGATCCTTGCTTCGTCGCTGGTGCAGTATGACGGCGCGCTGATGGATACGCTGCCCAACCTGCGCATGATTTCACGTACGGGGATTGGATATGACAATGTTGTATTGGCCGATGCCACCGCGCGCGGCATTGTCGTCACCAATACCCCCGACGGCCCCACCGAATCGACTGCCGAGCACACGGTCGCCATGTTGATGGCCCTGGCCAAACGGCTCAAGCAGGGCGACGCCAATATGGCCGCAGGCAAATGGGGGCCGCGCACGGGCACCATGATCGGTGTTGAAGTGCGGGGACGAACGTTGGGCTTGGTGGGCTTAGGGCGCATTGGCAAGCGTGTAGCGCATATTTGTGGACTTGGCTTGGAGATGAAGGTCGTGGCCTATGATCCCTATATCAGCGCGGCGGAAGCTGCCGCGCTGGGTGTCACGCTGACCGACTTGGACAGTGTGCTGGCCCAGGCCGACTTTTTGAGCGTGCATGTGCCAGCCACGCCCGAGACGCGCCATCTGGTCAACCGTGAAGGCATTGCCAAGATGAAAGATGGCGCGTTTGTGTTGAATCTGGCGCGCGGACCGCTGGTCGATGAGGATGCGCTCCTTGAAGCAATCGATAGTGGCAAGTTGTCGGGCGCGGGGCTGGACGTGTTTGATCCAGAGCCGCTCAAAATTGACTCGCGTTTGCGCAATCACCCGTTGATCATTGTGACTCCCCACACCGCCGGCGTGACCCAGGAAGGGCGCGAACGAATTGAAGTGATGGCTGTCGAGCGTGTGTTGGCGTTCTTCCAGGGCGAAACGCCACCCAATGTGGTGAATCCAGCAGTGTTGGGGTAGGAGAACGACTAAAGTCTTTACTACATGCATAAAAATGTAGTAAAGACTTTAGTCGTTGTAGGGCTTAGTGATACGCGGGCAGCATATCGCCGTGCGCTTCGATCAGATCATCGACCAGATTCCAGATCTGCGCCAGACTCAATTCGGCAGCGGTATGCGGATCGAGCATGGCTGCGTGATAGATGTGTTCGCGCTTGCCGGTCAGCGCGGCTTCGACGGTCAAGGCTTGGACATTAAGATTGGTCTGCATGAGCGCCGCCAAATGGGGGGGCAATTGCCCAATCGCCACCGGTTGCACACCATTTTTATCGACCACACAGGGCACTTCCACACAACAGCCCGCCGGTAGATTGCTGATCAAATTCTTGTTTGGCACATTGCCATAGATCACACGCAAATCGCCGGTTTCCATGCTGTGAATAATGCCCGAACCATATTCGTGGCTACGGCGCACCGCTACCTCGGTGGCGGGATCTTCCATCTGCACGCGCTCTTTTTCCCAGCGTGCAATCTGCAATTCGCAGCGGCGGATATATTCATCAATTGGAATATCGAATTCTTCGAGCAGATCGGGGCGGTCGCGCTTGATGAACCAGGGCACATATTCGCTAAAATGTTCGCTGGATTCGGTGACGAAATAGCCCAAGCGCCGGAACATCTCGTAACGGACTCCGTCACTCAGGCCAATCGTGCCGCCGTCGGTGCGCGCGGTGTGGCCGCGCGAGGGTGCTTGCTTCTGCTTGGCCACTTCGGCAATCAGCGGATAGAGACTTTCCAGACCTTGGGGCGTCTTGCGCTCAAACTTGAGGTAAAAGGCCATGTGGTTGATCCCGGCGCACACATAGTTGATATCCTCAATCGGCACGCCAATATCGCGCGCCAGTTGGGACGCCGTACCCTGCACGCTGTGGCAGAGGCCCACGGTTTTGATACTGCTGGCGCGGCTGATTGCCCAGCAATTCATCACCATGGGGTTAACATATTGTAACAGAGTCGCGTCGGGACAGAGTTCCTCCATATCGCGACAGAGATCGAGCAGCACCGGAATCGTGCGCAACCCGCGCATAATGCCGCCAATGCCAAGCGTATCGGCAATCGTCTGTTGTAGCCCATATTTCTTGGGAATTTCAAAGTCGATCACCGTGCTGGGTTTGTAGCCACCAACTTGGAACATGGTGATCACATAGCCCGCGCCTTTCACCGCTTTGCGGCGGTCGGTGGTGGCTTCAATCGTCGGGTTGGCACCCAGTTGTTTGGCAATTTTGTGGGCCACAATCTCCGAGGTGTGTAGCCGATCCTCGTTGATGTCATACAAGGTAAGGGTACAATCTTGTAATTCGGGATAGCTGAGAATATCCCCCATCAAATTTTTGGCAAAGACGGTACTGCCTGCCCCAATAAAGGCGACTTTGGTAGCCATAATGCATCCTTTCCTAAACCATTTTGAGAAGTAATTTGTCTGTAGACGCGCCCGCACCGCTTAGCGATTGTCCCCATCGCCACCGATGGCGCCGCGTTCCAGGCGCGAGAATAATTTAACGATGTTGGCTTCGGCCACATCTTGCAGCGACAGATCCAACTCGGTGCAGATCTGGGACAGATACCAGAGCACGTCGCCCAATTCTTGCTTGAGCGCTTCGCGATCCGCATCGCTAATCACGCCGTTGCGGTCGCGGAAGATTTTTTTGACTTTGCCTGCGACTTCGCCGGCTTCGTTGGCCAGCCCCAAGGTGGGGTAGACAATCGCGTGATCGGTATGAATCAGCGACCAGGTTTTACGCGATTCGCGTTGATAGGTATTAAAATCATCGATATGCATTGAAAGTTATGATTGTTCCTGCTTTTGTTGTAGCCATGACACAAGGTTCGCTAGATGTGGATGGGAATAGAGCCTATTATACTTGATCGGGCAGGGAAAGTCATAGTTTGCCGATTTTCCTGGGCACGCTTCTACAATAAAAATATAGCAAAAACGCATAGATAACGCTAACGTTTTCACGATTACTGATGTAGCCTCGCCTACAGTGCGACGACCTTGACGGATGTAGACTAATAGCATATAATTCGCTATAGAAAATATAGCGACACTTGCAAAATCCATACACTGTCGGCAAGCGCTTATGCGCTGGGATCCGCAGTTCATTTTATGACCGTTGATACAGGCTAGCTCGTGTAACGGTCGAGAAGATAAGGGGCAAATTGATTATGACGAATGGTCAGGTATATACCAACGGTGCTGCGCATAGTAAAAATGGGCATGAAACAGTTGAGGATGTGATCATTATTGGCAGCGGGCCGGCGGGCTTTACGGCAGGATTGTATACGGCGCGCGCTAATCTCAACCCGCTATTGATTACGGGCAACGAATATGGTGGACAAGTCAGCATTACCTATGAAGTGGAAAACTATCCGGGCTTTCCCGAAAGCTTGAGCGGGCCAGAACTGGTCGAAAAGATGAAGACGCAGGCTGAGAAGTTTGGTTGCCGCGTTGAATTTGACTATGTGACCGAGATTGTCACCGATCAACATCCCTTCCTGGTGCGCACGGCCAATGGCAAAGAACACGCGGCCAAAGCGATTATTTTGGCAACGGGTGCGCGCCCGCGCTATCTGAGCATTCCGGGCGAGAAAGCCTACACGGGCAGGGGCGTCAGCTATTGTGGCACTTGTGATGGCTTCTTCTTCCGTGGCAAAGATGTCGTGGTCGTGGGTGGTGGTGATAGCGCAGTGGAAGAAGGACTTTTCCTAACCAAATTTGCGACGCGTGTGCGCGTCTTGCATCGCCGCGATC
This sequence comes from Caldilineaceae bacterium, assembly GCA_034437715.1. Taxonomy (GTDB): domain Bacteria; phylum Chloroflexota; class Anaerolineae; order Caldilineales; family Caldilineaceae; genus JAHBVH01. Next base: position 8,829 of record DAOTTR010000295.1, on the reverse strand, counting down.
AATTGCGGGCCAGCAAAATTTTGCAAGAGCGTGCCTTCCAAAATGAGAAGATGGAATTTATCTGGAATACAGTGCCCACCGAAATCATTGGCGACGCGCAAGGCAAAGTAACTGGTGTGATTACCCAAAATACGGCTACTGGCGCGGCGGGGCAACTGGACACCGATGGCGTTTTCATTTTTGTGGGCCACATTCCCAACAATGATCTGCTCAAAGGCAAGTTTGATCTGGACGAAGATGGCCATCTGATTACTGACCGCTACACGCGCACCAACATTCCTGGGATCTTTGCCGGCGGCGAGATCATGGACAAGGTCTTTAAGCAAGTGGCGACCAGTGTTGGTCAAGGCTGTTCGGCGGCCATGCAGACGACCCGCTGGCTAGAGGAATTTGAGTCCCACGGCGAGATTGATCTCAAAAGCGATCCGCGTCAATTTACCCAGGCAACCCTAGTCGCTGCGTAATCAGAATTTTTAGAGTAGAATTTTTAGAGCGTTAGGGTCTGGCAGACCCTAACGCTCTTTTGCGTCATATCAGTTTAGGGGTTCCCACCACTGAACAGATGCCATCCTTGATCAATCAGGAATGGCATTTTGCTTTCTATGAATCATTCGCCCTGTGCTACAATCAACGCGATGATTGCCGATGAACCACGCCACGAAGCTGCGGCTAAAGCAGCGCACATGGGGGGGGTGGCGCGCAGCGCCGTCTTGTTATCGATTGGCAATGTTGCCAGTCGCATCCTCGGATTGACGCGCGAGGTCGTGATCGCGCGCCTGTTTGATGCGCGCTTAGTGGGCGCATTTACAATTGCTAGCCAGGTTCCCACCTTGTTATATGATCTGCTGATCGGGGGCATGTTGAGCGCGGCGTTGGTGCCGGTGTTGAGCGCCTATGTCAATCAAGATCGCCGTGAGTTTGGGCGAGTGGTCAGTCTGTTGCTAACATTATGCACCTGTCTCTTTTCGCTGCTGACCGTTGGCCTCCTCTTGGCTGCGCCCCAAATCACCTGGCTGCTGGCCGGTGGCTTTGCCGAGCATGATCCCGAACTCTTTCGCTATACCACCCAACTGATCCGTTGGATCACCCCAGCGATTTGGCTTTTTAGCATGGCGGGCTTGTTGACGGCTGTGCTCTATGCATTGCAACGCTTTACCTGGCCAGCGTTCGCCACAGCGATCTACAATTTGGGGGTTGTCCTGGCCGCGCCCTTGTTGGCCAAACAGATCGGGGTAACGAGCTTGGTCGTGGGCATTGTGGTGGGTGGCTTGATCCAGTGCTTGTTGATGGGTTGGGACATGCGGCGCGCTGGCTTGTCATTCCGCCCCGACTTTGCTTGGCGGCATCCAGCTTTGCTGCGTATTGTCAAGCTCTATCTGCCGATTGCGGCGGGCTTGCTGGTGAGTTTATTTCAAGTCGGATTGGATCGGCGATTAGCCAGCGGCATTAGTGCGGAAAGCATTGCCTGGATGCGCTATGCCACGACGCTTCAACAACTGCCGCTGGGATTGATCAGCGTGGCGATTTCGCTGGCGGCATTGCCGCGATTGAGTCAATATTTTGCCGCGCAACAGGAACAAGCCTACCGGCAAACCCTGGGCCGCGGCCTGCGCATGGTTATGCTTTTGATTGCGCCGGCCGCAGTTTGGCTTTGGTTGTTGAGCGAACCATTGGCGCGCTTGATTTTTCAGCATGGCCAATCTTCACTGGAAGATACAGGGCAAATTGTGCAGGCACTGCATATTTATCTGATCGGGATGCTCTTTGCCGCCATCGACTTTCCCTTAAACTATGCCTTTTATGCGCGTCACAACACTCTGTTGCCCGCGCTTGTCGGCGTGCTCAGCGTGGGGGTCTATATGGCGACGGCCTTTACGCTCTTGGCCCCGTCGGGTTACCTGGGGCTAGTGTGGGCCGATACGGCCAAACAGGCCAGTCATGCCCTTATCATGCTGGGCTTATTACGCTGGCACGTAGGGCGGCTTGATGCGCAACTGGGACATGGGTTGTTGCAAATAACGCTGGCTGCGCTGGCGATGACAGGTACAATTTTACTGGTTTTCTATAGTATGGACCAGCCAGCCATAAACACCCTCTGGACAGACGTAATCACGCTGCTGGTGACGGGTGGGCTGGGTATGTTGGCCTATGGCGCGGTGCTGGCGTTGGTGCGGCTAGAGGAAGCCCAACAGCTTTGGGTATGGGGCAAGCAGCGATTGGGCTTTGTACGTGCCGCATTGCTTAAATAGCTGGGCCGCAAACTGTATCTTTTGCATAAGTGGGCGTATAATAGCAAAGGTTTCTGAATTATAAATTTCACAGGAATTTTGTCCTTTGCCAGCCTTGCCGTGTGAGGGGGACAAAGTTTGCCTGAATCCGTTATTCGCATTGGAAATTGGAAGAGGTCAGTAGCATGGCAACCAAGAAGAAAACGAATGTAGTCAAGAAGCAGGGTCTCAGCAGTGGGCAACCGCGGAGTTATGGCGAATTGTACAAAAGCGATAAGGCGATCCCGGTGCCGACGGTTGGTACGACCGCGCGGAAAGTAGTTGTGGCCAAAGAGCTAACTTCCTCCGGGGAAATTCTAAACTGGCGGCAAGAATATGTTTATGTCGCACGTGATCTGCGTCTGCTGGGCATTGTGTCTGCCGTGCTATTTAGCATCATCATCATTAGCGGCTTCTTTTTTTAGTCCGGTGTTACCGAAGTATGGATCAATTCGGCTGCGGTTGTAGGTCACGTTTGTAACGTGACAGGCTCGCGCAATGCAAACCATCCGGTTTTAAACGGACAAGCCTCGTCGAGCAAGGCTTTGCTAGGGCAGTATTCCGGCTTTGGACAGATTGTCACGTTGCAAACGTGACCTACGCTAAGCCATCAAAATTTCGCTTCCACTGTACTAAGCATCCATCGCTTACTTGCGGTTTGCGACCGGGGCCGGCACCAACAGGCTCCAGCCCAAGACATGCAGTAGCCAACTGAGCCACAGGTTGCGCGTAAAGAGAAAAAGAACTGTAGTGGTGACCAGCAGGGCACACTTGCAGATGCGCTGTGAAAAGGTGGCTTGATAACGGAACGCTTCGGGCAGGGCCAAGAGCACAGTGGCCCAGGCCGCCCAATAGCCAGCTTGTGGTGCAAGCAAGGGGAAGACCAAGAAGATCTCCCAGAGTGCGCTGCGCAAAAAAGCCCAATGAAATTCCTCAGCGCCGATATCCACCAAGGAAATGGGTAGGGCGGTGGCTGTACGCGTGTTACGATAACTTCTCGGGTCTGTTGCCGCGGCTGGTGCTAGGGATGGCGACACGGCTGCCAAGGGAAAGGCTGCCATGCTGCGCACGATAATCAGTAGGACGAGCACGCCGCCGAGTAGGACCAGACCAAAACCAAAACTGGCAAACCAGTCGATCCCTGTCAGCCCCATCAAGCGCGGCGAAATCCCCCCCTTTAATAAGCCCAGATAGGGTATGCCAATCCAACGAGCATTGCGTAGAATTTGGCGATAGGCTAGCGGTACCCGTTGATAAAAGAAGATCAAACAGCAACCGCAAATCAAGCTTACGCCAAGCCAGCCAAGTGGTGCTTGCCAAAATGTCGCTGATGAAGGTGACAACTCACTCATGATTTGTCCAGCAGCAGAGTAAACGTACCCATATGAACTTTCGGCGCATTGTTATCTTTGTTATCATTATAATGCTATTTGCAATCTTTCGCCCATTTGGCTTTGGGCGCGAGCTAAGGCGCATGTGGGAACAGCGCGAATTAATTACACGCATTCTCACAACCATGATCCTGCTTTACTTGGCCTATGGCATTTATCAATTATATACCGAAGGTTTGCTTGAGCAATGGTTTGGGCAATGGTTTGGGCAATGGTTTGGGGGCTAAAGCACTTGTAAACTGCAACCGAAAAAGGGTACTCAGACATTGCTTTTGCAGCCAGTCAACAGGGAATCTTTAGCAGCACCGGTGGCGTCTGCTGAAGATTTTGTGCTAAATTGATAGCCAAACCCATGAATCGTTTTTAGATATTGGGGATTGGATGGGTCTTTTTCCACTTTGCTGCGCAGGCGGCGCATGGTTACACGCACAAAAGCGAGATCTTCATGTGAATAATAGGCCCAAACCGTCCGCAAAATTTCCTCTTTGCTAACCGGTTGATCGGGGTGGTGCATTAGATAGGTGAGCATACCATATTCGTTTGGGGTTAAGGTAATCACTTCCCCGCACACACTCACTCGTTGTGCTGTTTCATTGACCGCAATATCGCCATAGGTGATGATCTGGGTTGGCCCACGCTGGGTTTGGCGGTTAACTCTGCGCAGAATGGCGCGAATGCGCGCCCGCAACTCTTGCAACTCAAACGGCTTTGTCATATAGTGATCCGCGCCCAGTTCCATGGCCGTGATGACATCATCTGTACGCGAATTAGCGGTGATGATAATGATCGGAACATCGTGACTTTTGCGCAATTCAGCACAAACTTGCAGCCCATCAATAAAAGGCATGTTGATATCGAGCAAAACACAATCGATCTGATTTTGCTTAAAAATTACCAGTGCTTCACGTCCATCACAGGCCGCGAGCACTTGGTAGCCATCCAATTTTAGCGTGATTAAAAGTAATTTACGAAGGGGCTCGTCATCTTCAACGATAAGAATTTGCACTTCATTGCGCGCAGCGCGATTACGTTCGCTGCTGCTATCCAAACTGCTCATTCCTCTGTCCTTCGCATTTGTTGGCTTGCCCCTACTGATCATGAACAATGCCATCAATGATAAAAATTTACAGATTTACCCTGGGTAGGCCTGATCATCGATGCGCGACTGCGGTATAGGAGAAAAGTAAAGCCGTTATACGCAGATCAAATGGAAAAACCGAGTTTTTGATTCTGCACGCAGTAAGTATAGACATTTTTACGTTATGGTAGCTGGATTGTGAAGAACCGTCAATTATTAGGTATTACTAATTTACATGAAGCTAGTGCCCTATACTGAGTTCAATTTGAAAACCGGTATTCCCCTAGAGTGTGCCGGGGACTGATCAGGGAAAGTGCGCAGTGCAGATCTACGTTTGGTCAGTCCCCGGCACGCGGCTCCTTGCTACAGCAAACGCCGATTTTCATGCGGATGTGCGTATCGTAACCGAAATGATGCGGGGTTAGCCCGTAGTAAAGACTTTAGTCTTTGTCGGATTGGGGAAAGACTAAAGTCTTTACTACCGATCAAAACTGTAGGTCACATTACAAACGTGACCTACGCTATCGAATTAAACGATATGAAGTGCCGGATAGAAAAGGAAGACAAAATGGAAATTCCAACAATCGCGACGATTCGGGCGGCGCGTGAAGCCTTAGAAGGACTTGTCGTACAAACCCCGGTGTGGCGTTGGGCGAATCGGGACGTTACGCAAGCATTGGGCGAGGAAACCGCGGTCTATCTAAAACTTGAACTCTTTCAACATACAGGTACCTTTAAGCCGCGTGGTGCCTTAACCGTCATGCGCAACTTAGATCAGGCGGCACTGGCCCAGGGGGTCACGGCGGTCAGTGCCGGCAACCATGCGATTGCGGTCGCCTTTGCGGCCCAACTCTTGGGCACAACCGCCAAAGTGGTGATGCCCAAAACCGCCAATCCTTTCCGGGTGGCCACCTGTCGCGCCTATGGGGCCGAGATCGAATTGGTCGAGAATGTGACAGTCGCCTTTGAACGCGTCCAGCAGATTCAGGCCGAAGAAGGCCGTCACTTTGTCCATCCCTTCGAGGGCCTTAACACGATCTTGGGGACGGCGACGGTCGGGCTTGAATTTTGCACACAAGTTGAAAATCTCGACGCGGTGATTATCCCGATCGGAGGCGGCGGTCTCTGCGCGGGCATGGCGACGGCGATCAAGCAACTGCGACCAGAATGTTTGGTTTTTGGTGTGGAGCCGGTAGGGGCAGACACAATGCACCGCAGTTTTGCCGCAGGCTCACCCCAATCGATCCCCGCCGTGCATACGATTGCCGATAGTTTGGGGGCACCCCATGCTGCGCCCTATAGCTTTAGCCTCTGTCAGCGCTTTGTCGATGAATTGGTCTTTGTCACCGATGCGGAAATTCGTCAGGCCATGGCGCTCCTGTTTCGCTCGATGAAGTTGGCGGTTGAACCCGCCGGCGCAACCGCCACCGCCGCGCTATGGGGCCCCTTGCGCGCTCGCCTGCGCGGCAAGCGCGTGGGTGTGATCGTCTGTGGCGCGAATATTGATATTGCCACCTTTGCTGCCCACATCAGCGCCGCGGAAGCAGCAAAAGCCGAAAGTTTTGACGATTGATCAAGATTTATTGGACAGAATGCTATTGTAGATCGTACACAAGTTCTATATGGGCGGGGATCTTGCGCTGAATCGTCAGGATCGATCCCATAGGGGGTTTGATCTCAAGCAGAAAGTTTTGGTTAATCCCTAATGGTGGGCTCACGGTGGTTGATAAGGGTACGGTGATCTCGGCCAGTTCGCCCCGTTCGAGCATATCATCGTTGTCACTGCGTATTTTCCAGTACAACGTCCAGTCTGGGATCGGGGTATTCTGTTGTTCGTCGCGATAATTGATCAAGAGCACTCGATCCTGCGTGCTGAGATTGATCGGCTCGCCGCGTACCCCAGTAGCGACGGTCAAGACAATCGCGTCAACCGTAGTTGTCACACCGGTTTGGTCGGCTAGGGCAAGTATACTGCCTTTGATTTGCATCGACGACCGAACTTGAGCCAGGTCGGCATAGATTGCTTCTTTGGCTCTTTCCGTCGAGAACATGCCTGCTGAAAGAATCGTGAACGCGAAAACGGCAGCAACCACCACAAACGCAATCAAGATGATCGCCGTCTCTAGCGCTGTTATGCCTTTTTCCTCTTGCATAAAACGCTGTAGATAACGCTCGCTGCGAATGTTCATGGTTGCATTCCTGTGGCACACTTGTTGGAAATGGACGCGTAACCTTCGTTCTGATTTATTCACTCATGTTACGCAGCAGGTGCTGTCAACAGATTCTGGGAGCAGATGAAGCGGATTCATGAATGGCAAATTCGTTCTTCAGTAAGTTATAGAACCGATTTGTGCCACCCTTCGGTTCAATCCGTTCCCCAAATCTGTTGACAGCGTGGCTCATGCGCGACATGAATAATTAATTTATTTTAAACTACCTTTGGCTATTATGACGAAAAAGCAACGCAGAAGTTACGCGCATATCGCCAAGGCAGCAAACCCAGTTAACCTTTTGATGGATCATACTTGCTTTTGGCGTCCGATACTTCCACATGAGCATCGGGTCGGTTCAGGATTTCGGGGCGCAATGCCGCGCCCAGACCAGGCGTTTCGGGTAAGGTGAGCATACCGTCGGCAATGGGAATGGGTGCCGTCATCACATCGTTGTACCAGCCGTGATAATAGGCGCGCACCGTCTCCATGATCAGCGCATTGGGAATATGCAGCATGAGGTGAGCTGCCGACCACAGCGCTACCGGACCAATCGTATCATGGGTGGTAATGGGCAGGTAATAGGTGTCAGCCAGCGAACAAATTTTGCGCGTCTCGGTCAGGCCGCCCGTCCACGACATATCCGGCATGATAATATCAGCAGCATTGGCTTCGACCACCTGGCGAAAACCAAAGCGGGCAAAGAGCCGTTCGCTAACACAGAGCGGCACCTTGGTCTCGCTTTTCAGGCGGGCATACGATTCGGCGTTATCCGGCGGAATGATTTCTTCCAACCACATCACGTCATACGGTTCCAGCGCACGGGCGATCTTGATCGCTTCGGGTAAATTCCAGCGCGCATGGCCTTCAATCGCAATCTCCATCTTGTCGCCCACTGTGTTGCGAATGTCGGCCACATAGGAAATACCCTTTTTCAGATTCTCCTTGCTCAGGAAATGGGTCACCGGTCCCACGGCTTCGGCTCCGGCCCGCTGCCCAATCGGCCCACCCAACGATGTGCCAAATTGATCGAACGGCCAGATCTTCATCGCCTTGATACCGTTGCGCAATAGCTCGGCCGCCAGTTCACCCGTGCGCCCCTCGCGCCACATGTGATAATCTTGGTAGGGACCATGGCTGACACAGGTGTTGTAAATCGCAATGCGGTCGCGATTGCGGCCACCCAACAAGTTATAGATTGGTTGCCCCGTGGCTTGGCCCACAATGTCCCACAGCGCCACATCCACGGCACTGATGGCGCGCGTCTCGGCCCCAGCATAGCCGAAAAAGTTGACGGTCGAGAACAGATTATTCCAATGATTTTCAATATCGAATGGATTGCGCCCCAACAGCAGGGTCGCAAAAACATCGTGGATGATGGCGCTGACGGCCCGCGGCACATAATAGGTCTCGCCCAACCCAATCAAGCCATCGTCGGTGTGGATCTGTAGCCACATGGTATTCGGCTGCTCATCGATCCAGATGGTTTCCAGGCGCGTAATCTTCATGGTTCTTCCCTTGCCAGTTTATCGTGAAAGATAGGTTATCTACGGCACTATATCACAAAGCAGAGATTTTTGCCCAACCCTGCAAAACGCGCCCAGGGGCAGATCAACAAGCCAACGCTGACTTGTATTGCAAGAAAACATTTGTCGGGAAAGTGCGTTCAATACGGTAAGCAGGGAAATTTAAATGAGGCTAGAGCGTGTTATGCACTTTCCGAACCCTTACGCTTGACTGGCACCATTCGGCCACGTAGTCGTTCGGTATATGTCAATAAAAGTGAGACACGAAAGCGAAAAAATAGACTTGCAAAAATACAGCAAAAATTGGTAAACAAAATACGAGTGTCCCGGTGGAGAAAGCCGCTCAGGGTATGACAA
>DAOTTR010000294.1:0-2204 GCA_034437715.1 Caldilineaceae bacterium | reverse complement strand
ATCAGCCCGAATGTTAAGTGTATGCAATCGATGCTCTTTATCAAATCTTCCGGCAAACCGGGCCAGGCCTGGCACCAAGATGAAGGCTTTATCCCCACGCGCGATCGCTCACTCAACGCGGCCTGGATGGCGTTGGACGATGCGACGGTGGAAAATGGCTGTTTGTGGGTCATCCCCGGCTCACACAAGCGTGGCCTGTTGTGGCCGCATCGCCAACATGATGATGATCGCTTTGACTGTGTGGTAGAATCATTCCAGTTCCCCTACAGCGACGATGATGCTGTGCCCGTGGAAGTGAAGGCTGGCAGCATTGTCTTCTTCAACGGCTATCTGCTGCACCGCTCGATGCCCAATCGCGCGCAAGGGGGGTTCCGACGTTCGCTGGTCAACCACTATTGTAGCGCCGAAACGCTTCTGCCCTGGCTGCCGATGGAAAAGTCAGTTGGCATCGCTGTCCACGATCACCGCGATATTGTCATGGTTGCCGGCGAAGATCCGTACGCTTACAAAGGTCTTGAAGATAAGATGCACCCCCATATCCGCCCCAATCGTGAAGGCGGGTGTAAGTGGCCTTCAAAGGATGATTAATTGGTGATGGTTAATGATCGATTTTGGCTCATGATCGATTTTGAATAGCCAATTTTAATTTGTTAATATGTGCGTTGCTCCCCCAGTCACGTGCTTATTGAAATCTAATCTGCTGTCAACTTGAACAAAGGATATGAGGAGAAGCCCATGCCAACCGAACGAATGAATCGTTCCCTAAGTCGTCGTACGTTTCTGCGCGCCAGCACCTTCGCCATTGGCGGAATTGCGCTGGCGGCCTGTGTGGCACCTGCTGGCGCACCAGCCGGCGGGGCAGCGCAGCCAGCGGCCGCCGTCAAAGAATTGCGCCTCTCGGCCTGGGCCGACGTGCAAGATGCTGTTGTCTACGAAAATATTACCAAAGCCTGGCACGAACAGCAGAGCGATTATCAAGCCACCGTCGAACAGTATCCAGGTGGCTACTACGAAAAGATTCAAGCCAACTTTGCCGCCGGTACACCAGCCGATGTGCTCTATTATCAGGGCTGGATTTGGCAAGCGTATGCCGAGGACAAGGTCATTATCCCGTTGGATGACTACATCCAAAAGGATAGCTATTCGGCGCAATTCCCCGAAGGTGAAAACTACAAAAACACCACGCAGTGGGAGGGCGGCACTTACATGACCCCCACCGATGTCGGTTCCTTGGTCATCTACTACAACAAGGATCTCTTCGACAAAAAAGGTGTGGCGCACCCCAAACAAGGTTGGACCTGGGAAGAATTTCAGCAAGCCATTGAGACTCTTTCGTATGAAGAAGATGGCACGCGCTATTACGGCTGGTCGCAGGCCAGCGGTTGGAACGGTGGCTATGGCCGCTGTACAGCCTTTATGCGCCGCAACGGTCATGTGGAGTGGGACAACGTCATTGAACCCAAGCAGGCGATGTGGGATCACGAAGATTTGGCGTCGGCGTTGCAATTCTTGATTTACGACGCCATCCAAAACGAATGGTCACCCAGCCCCGATGTGGTGGCCGGCGGTGGCGTTGGCGTCGATACCGGACGTGTGGCCATGGTCTTTGAAGGCCCGTGGAATCTGCCCCGCATGTGGGGCGATCTGAAGACGATTGAGAGTGGCATCAACTTTGATGTTGCCGAACCGCCGGTCGGAACGGCCAAGCAGAATTTGAGCTTTGGCCATGTGCATGGTCACGCCATGACGGCTGCTTCCGAGAACAAAGATGGTGGTTGGGAATTAATTAAGTACATTCTGAGCAACGAAGGCCAGACCGCAATCGCCAACGGTGGTCGTATGTGCGGTTCGCCCACGAATATTGACGAGATCTGGGGACCGATTGCATCAAAGAACTATAATTTCAGCAACGTTGACGCCTTCTCGAATGGGATGCGTGGTGGCGCGACCCCATTGATCACGGGCAAGGGTTCGCCGATCAGTGCCTATGGCGGTGGCCCGATTACAGTCCTGTGGGACAAACTGCTTGGTGTGCAGCAACCGGCCGCCGAGGCGCTCCAGATCGCCAACACGGAAATCCAAGCCGTGCTCGATCAATACTGGAAAGATAAGGCCGCGGCGTAAAGTAGTGGCCAGGACAGTAAGACAGTGGGACAGTAAGACAGTTGGTCAGTACGAACCCTGTCTTACTGTCTTACTGTCCC
>DAOTTR010000293.1:0-2980 GCA_034437715.1 Caldilineaceae bacterium | reverse complement strand
AGGACAGTAGAAAGAAATAAGTATGCAGTAGGGGCGGCTTGCCGCCGCCCGTTCGCAGCGAGCCAAACGCGGGGCGGCTGCGCGGCCGCCCCTACGCATGATTTTGTTGGGCAAGCGCTGGATACTTATTGCTTTGAAAGCGCCTTATAATTTCGCTTACAGTGTAATACGATACTTGTCGGTCGTGTGGATCAGGCCACGCCGAAGATGTAAGTGTCGAGAAATAGATTGCGAAATTTGCCCTGTGAATCATAGGTTTGCAACAGTTTTTGGAAATCAGCCAGCTTGGGGTAAGCGGCTTGCACCTGGGTGGGGGCCATGGTAAAGAGTTTGCCCCAGTGGGGCCGCGGCTGGAAGGGGGCCAGTTGCTCCTCGATCATCGGCAACAGTTTGCGCACCGCTGGCCAATCTTTTTTCCACGAGCAGTGGATGCCGACACAGGTTTGCCCATAGGCGGGACTCATCCAGAGCGTATCCGCGGCCACAGTTCGTACTTCCGAAATGAGGAGTACGGGCTCCATCAGGGGCTGTAAACGCGCCATGACGCGCATGGCCGCTACCGCATGGTGGCGCGGCACGAAGTATTCTGTCTGCAATTCTTCGCCGCTGGCTGGCGTGTGATCCATGCGAAAATGGGGCAAGCGTTCATGCCACGGGCCAGGAATGCCCATCTGCTCGGTACACGGTTCGGCAGATAGCCTGGCGAGCGGATGCAAATGGGTGGGTGAGAGGGTGGCTGCAAAAAAGCTGGGTTCCAATGCCAGCGCAGTGTCAGCGGTGAGCTTGCGCTTTAACCACACCTGGTTGACGCGCGCCTTTTGCCAATCGGTGAAAAGGCTGACGCTGTAGGCACTGGAGAAAATGGTCTCGAAATGTTCTTCCAATTGCGCCACGGGCAGATTTTCGTAGACTTCTTGCTGCATGGAAAAGAGCGGCACCGTGTCGAGCGTCATTTTGGTGACCACGCCCAGCCCACCCAGCGCAACGACCGCGCCCTGAAATGTGTCGCCATCCCGTGCGCGCGACAATTGTACCACTTCGCCATCGGCGGTGACCAGTTCTAGCGCCGCCACGGCTGTGGCCAGGTTGCCATTGCCATCGCCCGAACCGTGGGTGGCGGTGGCACACGCCCCTGCCACGGAAACATGCGGTAACGAAGCCATGTTGTGCAGCGCATAGCCCGCCGGATGCAACTGTTGGCAAAGTTGACCATAGGTGACCCCGGCATTGACCGTCACGGTGCGCCGTTCGGCATCTAACTCGATCTGCTGTGCCATCTGATCCAGCATAATGTGATCGCCAGGTGTGTCCGCAATCTCGTTAAAGGAATGGCGCGAGCCCAGCACCTTCACTTTGCGACTCTTGCGGACCACTTCTTGAAGCTGTTCGAGCGTGGTGGGGCGGTGTACGCTGGTCGCGCTATACGTGAGATTGCCAGCCCAATTTTGTTGATTTGCCGTCATCTTCGTGCTCCTGTGGCGTGGGATAAACTCGATTGGCGTAGCTGCAAACAGAAAAATCACACAATGCAATAAGGTTTGGGTGCTAGTGGTTTGTGCTGCGTGCGCGCCGTTCGTGGGTTGCACGGCGCATGGACAGTTGCTATGATCATACCCGACATCGCTGGTTTAGGCAACCGATATTGTGGCTATCGTGCGTAATCGTAGGTGTATGTGGGGCAACAAAAAAGTGCCCCAGGGGCGCGACAAGCGCTTACCGTGAGGATTATGATTTGACGATGTGTCATTTACGGTGACTAGTACAGAGCGGCCTAAGTAAGACAGTCGTTCAGTAGGACAGTGAGTCAGTGGCTGTCTACTGTCCTACTGTCTCACTATCTCACTATCTCACTGTCTCACTGTCTCACTGTCTCACTGTCTCACTGGACTACCATTGGTCTATTTACGCCGTCGTGTACTAGCATTTTGCACGGGTGCCAAAGTACTGCATACTAAAAAGAGACTAATTAGTCTCTTTTTGAAATAGGTAATCTATGACAGCAATCACCAAGGGCGAGCAAACCCGCCAACACATCATCCAGCAGGCAGCGACGCTGTTTAATCAGCGCGGCTACACCGGCGCGTCGATCAATGATGTCATGGCGATCACGGGGTTGCAAAAAGGGGGGATCTATCGGCATTTCCAGAGTAAAGAGGAACTGGCGCTGGCCGCGTTTGACTTTGCCCAACAGCAAAGTACCCAGCGGCTTGAGGCAGCGGTGCAGGGCGAGACCAATGCGATTCAGCAATTGCTGGCCTTCATTCATGCCTTTCATGCCTTGACGCTGCGCTCACCGTTGCCGGGCGGTTGTCCGATTTTTAACACGATTGTTGATAGTGATGATGGCGACCCCGCGTTGCGCGAGCGTGCGTTGGCGGTGGTCACCCATTGGGAAGCATTGATTCGGCAGATCGTTACGCAAGGTATTCAAGCGGGGACTGTGCGCGCAACCATCGATCCACAAGCTGTTGCCACCGTGTTGATCAGTACGGTTGAAGGCGCGATTCTGTTGCGCACCCAAAGCGCGCTGCATACCGTCCCCACACCTCATCCGGTAATGGTGTGCTAGCCGCCCAGACATTGGCTTCGAGTTGTTCGACATTCAAATTGCCCAGCGGGTTGCCATGAATGCGTTCTTCGCGCAGGCAGAATTGAATCGCCAGTTGCAGCAAGTTGATCCCCTCGTCCAGACACCAACGCCGAAGGGTGTTGGCCGCGTCGGCATCCGGGTCGTTTTTATAACGACCTTTGGCGCGTGCCTCCTCGATATCGATCCCCGTCAACAGACCGCGCAAGATCGACCAGCCATTCATCACGCCAACACCGGCGGCAGCAGCGGCAGGTAAGAGTTCTGTGGCCGACGATTGGCGAACCAGATTGTAATTGTTGAAACAGAGCAGTAGATCCACCTCACCCGTGGCCAGCACTTGGTGGTGAAAGTCATGTTGTCGCATGCCATAGCCGACATTGCGCACCAGTC
>DAOTTR010000292.1:0-9040 GCA_034437715.1 Caldilineaceae bacterium | reverse complement strand
GATGCCGACTTGTGCGGTTACAAACCGCACCTACAAGAACAATTGCACCGGGTTTTGTTGCCGAAATAACCAATCGCAATAATCGCTACTAATGTACTATACCAGATGCCATTGTATTTTCAACACACCCGCTGTTTAACTTGTATACTATTCTATCACGCGTCCATGTTCTTTTCTAGGTACCTGGTATAGCAAGTGGGTACAAAAGAATGACAAAACCTATGCAATCACCCTCTCAATTGCTGCCTACAGGTCGCCCGCGCGTCGAACATCTGGAACTGCGCAAGATTGTCAAACGCTTTCCCGGCGTCTTGGCCTGTGATCAGGTCGATTTCGACGTGCGCGCCGGCGAAGTTCATGCACTGCTCGGTGAAAATGGCGCGGGCAAGTCCACCTTGATGAAGATTCTCTACGGTCTCTATCAACCGGACGGCGGCGAGATTTGTCTCAATGGTCAGCCGGTACGAATTGCATCGCCAACCGATGCAATCGACCTGGGCATTGGCATGATCCATCAGCACTTTATGCTGGTCGATACCTTGACGGTGCGCGAGAATGTGGCGCTGGGCTTGGCCTCTAGCCGCGGGCCGATCCTGGACTTGGATCATGTTGAAACGCGCATTCGCGAACTTTCCCAACGCTATGGCCTGCAGATGGAGCCGCGCGCGCCGGTGTGGACGCTCTCGGTTGGCGAGCGGCAGCGCGTAGAGATTATGAAGGCACTCTACCGGGGCGCGGCATTGCTCATTTTGGACGAGCCGACTGCTGTCCTGACGCCGCAAGAAGTGGACGATCTCTTTGTCACCCTCAAACAGATGGCACACGACGGCCACAGCCTGATCTTCATCAGCCACAAGCTACATGAAGTGCTCCACCTTAGCGATCGCATTACCGTGCTGCGCAGCGGCGGGTTGATCGGCACAACCGATGCGACTGTCACCCGCGCCCACCTGGCGCGCATGATGGTGGGGCGCGATGTGCTGTTGGAACGCCAGCGCACACCCGTTGACAAGGGTGACGTGTTGCTCGAATTGCGTGCTGTCAACGCGCTGGGGATTACTGGCCAACCCGCCTTGCGCGACATTTCGTTGCAGATCCAAGCGGGTGAGATTCTGGGGCTGGCCGGGGTCAGTGGCAATGGTCAACGTGAACTGGCCGAGGTGATTGCTGGTTTGTGTGTGGCGACCGGCGGCAGCGTGCATTTGGGCCAAACCGAGATCACGCGCTGGTCGGCGGGGCGGCGGACGGCGGCTGGTCTGGCCTATATCCCCGAAGAACGCATGCACGACGGCGTGATTCAGGATTTCACCGTGGCCGAAAATCTGATTTTGCAAGATCATACACGCCCCCCCTTTAGTCGGTACACTTTTCTGGATTTTAAGGCGATTTTCCAACGTAGCTGGCAACTGGTGCGTGACTTCCGGGTGAAGACGCCGACAATTGAGACCAAGATCAAAAGCCTATCGGGTGGCAACATTCAGAAGGTGATCATGGGCCGCGAATTGGCACGCCAGCCCCGTGTATTGGTGGCTGCGCAACCAACGCGGGGGGTTGATATTGGGGCCACTAAATATATTCACCAGCGCCTGCTCGACCAGCGCACACACGGTACCGCCACTTTGTTGATCTCGGAAGATCTGGACGAAATTTTGGCATTGTGCGATCGTATTGCCGTGCTCTATGAGGGGCGTATTATGGGAATAGTCGAGCGCACTACAGCCACGGCTGAACAACTCGGTCTGTTGATGGCTGGGGTGGCTGCCTAAGTGGCTGGGGCTGGTGCTTTGTAATAAAAAGGTATTTGCGTATCTGATAAGAGTATGGTATGCTCCCGTTCCATAAGGCAAGTTGTTGACAGTTGCTCCCTAAAGCCATTCACCAACCCATACGTTGTTGCACACATTTGCCTGATGAATACAACTGTCCTATTTTCACCGTTACTGATCTAAATTCTACACTAAAATTGAATACTTGAGTTGAGCAGATCGATATAGATAGGGTGTCTTCCCAACACCACGCCTATGTTATTCCAATTCCCCCAACTTTTACGTCTCTTCTGCTTCACGAAGATCTATTTGCTTTGCTCGAAACGCTTCGTGATTAACTTTTATTACAATCGAATATCACAATTGAATAGGGAGGTTTTCTATGTCTGAACCAAAGACGGGGATGCTAAGCCGGCGCAATTTTCTGCGTGGTGTCGGCACGTTGGGTGTTGGTGCTATGGTCGCTGCTTGTGCCGCACCGGGTGGCGCACCTGCCGGCGGCGCGGCCGCGCCAGATGCCGAAGGCAAGATCATCAAGTTCTATGTCTTCTGGGGTCAGCCCGGCGCGATTGCTGAACAACTATTGGCTGATCCGGCGCTCGAGAGCTATATTGGCGCGGGCAACCAGCTCGAGTTCAAAGCCGACTTTACTACAGAAGCACGGTTGACTGCCGTGGCCAGTGGTACCCCGCCCGATATTGGCATTTGGGGCAGCTATCTCGACTTTATGGCGCGCGGTGCCGTGATCCCACTGGATGATTACATTGCCGCCAGCAGTGTCATCAGCCCCGACAAGTTTGTCGCTGGCAACTGGGATGTGATCCAATACCAGGGCAAGGTCTATGGCATTCCTGGCTTCGAGTGCTTTGTGCGCCGTGGTCTGAACTATAATACGCGCCTGGTGGAAGAAGCTGGGCTGGATCCAGAGGTGCCGCCCGTCACGTGGGATGAATTGATGGTATGGCACGAGAAGCTAACCAAGTTCGACGGCGCGGGCAATCTGGTGCAGTATGGCCTTGATCCCTATGATGCCGAAGGGGGCACCGGCCCCGGCAATGATGGCTGGTTCCTGCCCGAGAACTGGGGCTTTGAATATTTTAATGAAGATACCAAGGAATTCAACTTGGACAACGAACTGATGGCCGAAGGGCTAGAGGTAATGGGCGAGTTCGTCAAGATTATCGGCCCCGACAACCTGGCGGGTCTGCGTTCGGTGGAAGGTCAGGGCACATGGGGTGCTGCCTTTAATGCGGAAGTGCAAGCGATGATCATTGAGGGCTATTGGCACCCTGGCGAAACCGTGAACGAAAAACCAGAAGTTGCACCCTATAATCGGGCCACCTGGGTGCCCGTGCCCGAAGCGCGCCGCGGCACAAAGATCCAATTTGGTGGCGGCCACATGGCCCAGATCTTCAAGGATGGCCAATACAAAGATGAGGCCTGGCCCGTTGCCGAGTGGATCCAAAGTGACTATGTCTGCAACTTGATCTATGACAATATCGGCTGGCTGCCCGCCTATCTGCCCTACTTTGAAAATGCCGATCAGGAGAAATACCCGGGTCTCAAGTTCTATTTCGATTCGGTACAAGAGGCAACCTATTGGGGACCCTTTATTCGCAACGAGATCCAGGCCTTTATTGAAACGCAATATCAACAGGCGCGCGAAGCGGTCTTCCGCGGCGCGATGACGGGCGCGCAGGCCGCGGCCCAACTACAGGAACAGGCCGTCAATGAGTGGGAGCAAGCTGGGTTTGCTTGATCCGATCTGATCGATGATCAAGATCCGCCACGAAAAAATCCAACTTGACAAAATACTAGCACACTGTAAAGTAAGATTTGATCGGTAGTAAAGATTTTAGGCCATTGCAAAGAAATAAGTATGCAGTAGGGGCGGCTTGCAGCCGCCCGTTCGCAGCGAGCCAAACGCGGGGCGGCTACGCGGCCGCATCTACGAATGATTTTGTTTGGCAAGCGCTGGATACTTATTTCTTTGAAAGCGCCTTAGGCCATTTCAAAGAATAAACGATACGCACGTGGTATGGCGGATGAGCGTCACGGCACAACCGAAGATTTCCCCCGCCACACCTCATGCCCGTACATTTACTTATTTTTTGGATTAGCCCTAGTCTTTCCCCCAATCCTACAAAGACTAAAGTCTTTACTACGGTTGAATCGCGCAAGATTTTGCGGATAGGGTGTTAGTATGGTTACTGTCAGATTGATTGTGATAGGTGTGGCGGGTCTTGGCTGGCAATCTCTTGTTGATGTGAGGAACACCCTATGAGTCTACTTACCCAAGCGCGCCGTTTGACGCGCAGTGATCGCCGTGACATGCTGATCGGGCTGCTCTTTGCTTCGCCGTGGATTATTGGCTTTCTCGGCTTCACGTTGTTTCCCATTTTGTCATCCTTCTATTACAGCTTTACCCGCTACGACTTGTTGCGTCCGCCGGTCTTTCTGGGGCTCGATAATTATACGAATATCCTGACCAACGATGAGGATTTTCGGACAGTCGCCTATAACACCCTCTGGTGGGTGGTCTTTAGTACGCCACTTGGCATCCTCTCTGCCTTTTTGATGGCGCTGCTGCTCAATACGCAGATTGTGGCGCGTTCCTTCTTCCGTGCCGTTTTCTTTTTCCCCTCGATTGTACCCGTGGTGGTGACGGCCTTTGTGTGGCAGTTTCTGCTCAATATCCAATATGGCGCGGTCAACTCGACGCTGCAATTTCTGGGCTTCCCGGTTGTGCCCTTCCTCTCCAATCCTGACATTGTCAAGCCCACCTTGGTGCTGATCCACATGTGGTCGCAAGGCGCGGCCATGGTGATCTTCCTGGCAACGCTGCAAGATGTGCCGCGCACGCTCTACGAGGCGGCAACCATGGACGGGGCCAACGCACTGCGTCGCCTCTGGCACATTACGATCCCCATGGTCAGCCCGGTGATTCTCTTTAATCTGGTCATGAGCTTTATCAGTGGCTTTCAATATTTCACCTTGCCTTGGCTGCTCACCAGTGGGGGGCCCAATCAGGCCAGTGAATTCTATTCGCTCTTTCTCTACCGCAATGCGTTTGTCTATCTGCGCATGGGCAAGGCCAATGCGCTGGCGTGGCTCCTATTCGCGCTGATTATTGTGTTCACAACCCTGCTCTTCCGCATTTCGGGACGCTTTGTCTTTTATTCTGGTTCTTCGCGCTAACAAGATTTTGCTCCGCGGGAAAGCGTCCTGATAGGGCGCGCTCCGCTGGATTGACGAATGGATTAATGAAGGAGAGTACCGATCTATGGCAACCCAAACTGTGACGCAACAACCCGCTGCGGTGCCACCGCTTGACCGCACGGGGTGGCTGCACAAGTTGCGCACCCTTGGCCCCACGGACTGGATCGTGGAGATTCTAAAATATGCTGTGTTGTTGCTGCTGGCCTTCACATTTCTACTGCCATTCTATTGGATGCTCTCATCGGCAGTGAAGACCGATAGCCAGGTCTATACGGTGCCGCCGATCTGGTTTCCCGTTCCACAACAGTGGAATAATTTCTGGGATGCTTGGAATAGTGAGAACTATTGGCTCTTTACCTACAACACGGTCATTCGCTATGCCCTACCGGCCACCCTGGGCACGATCCTCTCTTCGGCATTGGTGGCCTACTCCTTTTCGCGCTTGCATTGGTTTGGCCGCGATACACTCTTTATGCTCGTGTTGGCCACGTTGATGATTCCTGGTTGGGTGCGTCTGGTGCCGCTCTTTATCATCTTTAAGCAGATTGGCTGGCTTAATACTTTTTGGCCCCTGGTGGTTCCCCATTTCTTTGGCAATGCATTTTTTATCTTTCTGCTACGCCAATTTTTTATGGGCATCCCCGCCGAGCTTTCCGATGCCGCGCGCATTGATGGAGCCAATGAGTTGCAGATCATGTTCCGCATTATTCTGCCGCTCTCGGTGCCCGCGATTGCGGTTGTCGCCTTGTTTACCTTTATGGATGCCTGGAATGATTATCTGGGCCCGCTGATCTATGTAAATATAGAGGAAAAATGGGTGTTGGCGCTGGGCGTGCAGCGGCTGCGCAGCGCAGTGGCCGAAATGGGCAATCGCCAATTGGCCTATCCCTATTTAATGGCCGTCAGTTCGCTGATTACGCTGCCGATCTTCCTGGCCTTCTTCTTTGCGCAACGTACCTTTATCGAAGGCATTTCTGTCACTGGTTTGAAAGGGTAACTCTGTCTGCTCATGAAACTTTCTATCTGTTCCTATACCTTCCACCAACAGACTAAGGCCGGGCTCATTGATACCTTTGGCTATCTGGAGTCGATCAAATACCGCTATGGTTTGCCTGCCGCCGATCTGTGGCATGGCACGTTTGCCAGCCTGGACGAGGATTATCTGGCCAAGGTCAAGGCTGGCTTGGCCGAGCGCCAGTTGGCGCTGGCTAATATTTGCATTGATCGCGCGCATATCTGGGAGAATGAGCCGGATGCGCGCGCAACCAATCTGCGCAACGCGCTGGCCAATCTCAAAGCTGCCGAGTTTTTGGGGGCCGAAACGGTGCGCATTGATGCCGGTGGTGGCCGCGATGAGCGCTCCTGGAGTGAACAACAATTGGCGGCGATTGTGGCGCAATATCAGGAGTGGGCCCAGCGCGCCTATGACAATGGCTACCGCATCGGCCCTGAAAATCATTGGGGTGCCGAGATGGTGCCCGAAAATGTCAAAAAATTGTGCGAGGCTGTCGATCACCCAGGCTTTGGCATTCTCTTACATGCCGGGCGCTGGCATGGGGATGATACGGTGCGCGGTGATGAATTGGTTGCTCCCTGGGCCATGCACACCCATTTCTCGCCCACCCTCAGCGATGAAGCGTTGACGCGCACCATGAATGCCCTGCGCGCCACCGGTTATGCTGGTTGTTATAGTGTGGAAGTGGCCGCCCTGCGCTACACCGAACCCGCCGTCGTGCTCGCCAAGTTGCGCGATATCGGTGAAGGATGGCGGCAGACGTAAAATAGTGGTTCTGCACGCTCTGCGGCCATGGCCGCAGAGCGTGCAGAACCACTATTCTTTTCAATATTTAAGGCAGTCGCTTTTCTTTCAGGCGATGTTCTAACCCCGGCGCGATCATGCGCTCGTCCGAATCCCAATCGGGGAAATGCTGGGCCGAGTTCTCCTTGTTGTGGCGAAACATACGATGTAGCACTAAGACCGCGCTCGCAAAAAAGACAAAACTGCCCATAAACCAGATCAGTCCACCACTGACCATCTGATCCTCAATGACGCCCAGGCCCGATGCAACCAGGTTGTGTTGGGCGGCATAATAGGCATAAAAGGCGCTTCTGCCATAGGCAATGGTCATACCGGTCGCCATGTTGGGAATCTCCACCCCCACCACATAGGCAAAGAGCACCCACGCTGGCAATTGACGGCGTAGCCGCGGTTCTGTCCCCACCAGATGACTCCAATATAACAACGCCACGCCTCCCAACACCAACAGGGCCACCAAGTGCATGGCTGGCCGCGGCATGGTCCAATCCACCACAGCAGCATCATGCCAGAGGACAATCGCGCTGACAAAGAGCAGCCAGTTGAACGCGGGCTGGGTGAGCAAGCGCAGCCCCCTGCCCAGCCAATGCCGCGGGCGCAGCCAGTGTGTCAGCCGTCGCCGCCATGCAAAAGGCAACCCCAGCACAATTATATGAAAGGGGCAGGCTAGCCAAAACAACGGTGCGGCCCAAAAAGCCAGCACAATTTTTTGCACGGTGCGCCCCAGCAAAAAGTGGCGGCTGAACAACTCCAGTGGCGGCAAAAGGGTGAGCAGAAACAAGAGCATGCTCAGCGCAAAAGCCAACAGGCGTTGTGGACTGGCCAAACCCCTATCGGCTCGCCGCAACTGTCGCCACCCGCGCCAATAGCCCACGCCGAGCAGCCCCAGCATAGCGATCACGGGTAGGCGCAAAACCCAGTCCGATGTTGTCATGGCCGTAGCGTAGCAGGAAAATCGCTTCTGGTCAGTGATCATCTGCACATTCGGTGCGCTAGTCCGCGACGGCGTCAATAGACCAATGGTAGTCCAGTGAGACAGTAGTTCAGTAGCCAGCCACTGACTCACTGTCCTACTGTCTTACGTAGGTAGTCCGCGTACTAGACTGAGTTCAATGTGAGAACCGGCCTTCTGCCCATTGTTTCATCAAATGCCGGTTCTCCTGCTGATGCCAGTATAGCTAACTCATGTTACGCAGAGATACTGTAGGGGCATGAGGCTGGCGGCGCACGAATTTTAGAAAATATCTAAACCTCGCTTCGCCGCCGTCCTCGTGCCCGTCCCGCGACGACATCCGAACGTTAAGCCGGGCACGAGGATATGGCGGCGAAGAACATCGCCGGACAACGATAAGTCTTGCCCGCCGCCATATCCTCATGCCCCTACACCGACCCTGCTGCGTAACATGAATAGCTAACAAAAACGTAACTCTTTGCCCGATTCCTCGTCATCAATAGCAAGAATGCCATCGATACGCAAAATAAATAGAAAGGGCAATGCTGATGGGGAACAAGACGCGCAATACAAACTACGACATTTTGGATAAAGTTTTGGGCGACAGCAATCAGGCGCAACGGACGGGGGGCGCGAATCGTTCCGCCGGCAATGAGGATGGCGCAGAGGGTAGCTGGGTCACCTCCAAAGAACAGTTTGATCAACTCTATAAGTCAGTCAGCGATCTGGAGAAATATTTGCGCTCCTAAGGCCATTTGAAAGCAATAAGTATGCAGTAGGGGCGGCTTGCCGCCGCCCGTTCGCAGCGAGCCAAACGCGGGGCGGCTGCGCAGCCGCCCCTACGCATGATTTTGTTTGGCAAGCGCTGGATACTTATTGCTTTGAAAGCATCTAACCAATCGGTTGTCGGTGACTTTGGCAATATCCTCAGATCAAACCAGTACACTGTGGCTTAAATAAGCCAATCGCAGTTGTAGCGGTTGTAGGTCACGTTTGTAACGTGACAGACCTGTTCCCTGCAAACCAGCCGATTTGTAACCGGACAAGCATTGTTGATCCAGGCTTGGCTCGGGCGGCGTCGCGGGCTTGGGCAGATTGTCACGTTTGCAAACCTGACCTACGAAAACTAAAACTGTATTACACTCGCGCGGCTTGGGTGCATTTCACTTTTTGGGAAGTGTGCCGGGGATGAGCGATAACCGCACCGGTTTGACAAACGGCACCCCGCTCGTCCCCGGCACACGTTGCGCGCTACTTCTAAAATTTACCCTCAAATTGAAATACACC
>DAOTTR010000291.1:0-2064 GCA_034437715.1 Caldilineaceae bacterium | reverse complement strand
GCGGATTCTTTGAGCAACGTACGCAGCGCGATCACACGCTCGGTGTTGGACGCTTCGTTGCCCACTCGATCTACTACCAGGCGCGAGCGTAAAAGCGGGTTGCTTTGCAATTCACTGGTATGCGTAAAGTGGCGTAAGGCATCGCGCACAGCATCGGCAAAATCGGGTTGGCTGAGGACCAAGATCGGCCGGCTGACAGCGGGCGGCGCTGACGCCACAGGTTCGGCCGCTGCCATTGCAATCTCGCGTTCGGCCATTAATTCTAACCATTTGGCCGGTGGCGTCACACGCCAGTCGTGGCCGTAGATACTATAACGCCGCCCGTCGACAGTAAAATCTGCCGCCGGTAGACGCACAAAGTTTGCATACGCAAAGATGCCCGCCCAAAAATCTGGCTCGATGCAGGGGAAAAAGGTGTAGGCCAAGTTGGGTGTGGTTAGATAATGTTGTACACAGTTAATAAAGACGCGGCTTTGCACTGGCGAGACCCCCTGATAAGCCGCTTTGCTCAGCCAAAAACGAAAATAGGTGACAATTTCGCCAGCCCGCACCGGCGCGTGGCGTTGCAAATAGGCCCAGGCCGTACGGGTGGCTGGATCGGCGGCGATCTCGTCCAGGGTTGCGCTTTGTAGCGGCAGCAAGGTAAGCAACCCAACCGCCTCGCGCTGCAAGTTGCGGATCACCACGGTTGCTTGCGGCTGGCTGGCAAACCAGCGCGCGGCGATTTGCGCCGAAGCTTCGCCCTCATGCCCGCGGATCATCGCCAACAGATCCGGCACATCATCTGGTTGGGCATTATCACTCCACAAGTCATTATTTTCTTGCCAGGTGTAAAAAGGGCGCACGACCGCGTTATCGCGGTGGAGAAAAATAAAATCGGTTAGCACGCGGCGCTGATTGGCGCCGTGCGTCTGTTGTAATCGCCCGTTGTAATAGGTGCGAGCGTGGGCGTGCAGATCAATGTAGCGGTCCGGATTGCGCCAGCGCAGATCAGAGATCAAGGCCTCGCGCACCAGATCATGGGGAAAAAGTCCCAGCCGGCCAGATTCGATAAAAGAAAGCGTGCGCAGCCAGTCAAATAAGTCATGGGCGTCGGTCAACCCCACCATCGCAGCCAGTAGCGGCTCCGTCATATACCGCACCAGGGCGCAGGCTTCCAACGCCAAGCGATGGGCGGGGCTAGGTGTCTCTTGCACAAAGCGATCGAGCAGGGAATGCACAATATCGGGTGCGGTATCCGGTTCAAACAGCTGCGTGCCTTCCCGCCCTGGTCGTTGTTCGATCGCATCGGCCACCAGTGAAATCGCCAGTGGATGGCCGTGAGTAAATTCAGCAATCCGTGTATGGGCAGCCGCCGTAACCGCGCGCAAACCCAAATAAGTATGGCTTTCCTCGGGGGTAAAATTGCGCAGCGGCATCACCTGCAACAAGCTTTGCCAACCCGCAGCGGCACGCCAGGCGGCGGCGGGTGGATTGCGTCCGGCAAAAATGACCAAGGCGTTGGCCGGCAGTTGGGGCAAGAAATAATCGCGCAGCCAGTTTTCCAATAAGGCCAATGCTTCCGAGGTGTCGATCATCAAAACAGTGCGCTGGGGACGTGCGATCAAGGTATCCAGTGGGTTGGCTGGCGGGGTCAAGCCTAGCGCCAGCGTCAACGCCATCAAGAATGAGTCGGGCGCAGGTTCCACATTGCGCGCGTCAATGTAGACGGGTTGGGCCTGCGTCTGTTGAGCCAGCGTAGCAAATTCGTGCAGCAGCGAGGTTTTGCCGACACCGCCAGGACCATAGATGTAGAGAACATAGAAAGGCGGTTCGGCAGCGATGAGCGCAGTTTGAAAAAATTGTTTCTCGGCGTCGCGGCCCACAAAGTGGCGACGCCGCGCCGCTTGTAAGCGATCTGCGATTCGAGATGCCATACACCACTCTCCATAGGGATACAATATTTAGATTGCGCTGGGCGTGAGCCGTGGGGCCATTCTCAGTCAAGACTATTATAACATAGATTTCGCTAAATTTTTCATGCAAATTGCCCACAAAACAAGTACAGAAAAGATAAATATCCAG